>NZ_JZWY01000707.1:0-10367 GCF_000966955.1 Streptomyces sp. NRRL S-495 | reverse complement strand
GGGCAGGGAGGATGTCAAATGATGTCCGCGATCGAGGGCCGGATGGCCCATGCACAACACGGGGGAACCACATGTTCGGCATCATCAGACCGTGCCGCCACCGGCTCTCGGAGCGGCTCCAGGCGAGCTGGATGGCCCATCTCTGCGGCCTCTGCCTCGCCCTGCGCGACGACCACGGGCAACTGGCGCGCACGGCCACCAACTACGACGGGCTGATCATCTCGGTGCTGGTCGAGGCCCAGGCCGCCGGGCACACCGACGGCGGGGCCGGCCGGCGGACCGCCGGGCCGTGTCCGCTGCGCGGCATGCGGACGGCCTCGGTCGCGCGGGGCGAGGGTGCCCGGCTGGCGGCCGCCGTCTCGCTGGCGCTCGCCTCGGTGAAGATCCGCGACCATGTCGAGGACCAGGACGGCGTGTTCGCCCGGCGCCCGGTGGCGGTCGGCGCACGGGCGGTCACCCGGCGCTGGGACCGCAGGAGCGCGGGCAGCGCCTCGGTGGTCGGCTTCGACACCTCGGTCCTGCTGGACGCGGCCGCCCGCCAGGGCGAGTTGGAGCGCGAACTGCCCGTCGGCGGCTCGGTGCTGCTGGTCACCGAACCCACCGAGACCGCCACCGCCGCCGCGTTCGCGCACACCGCCGTACTGGCCGGACGGCCGGGGAACGAGGCGCCGCTGGCCGAGGCCGGGCGGCTGTTCGGACGGCTGGCGCACCTGCTGGACGCCGCCGAGGACCAGGAGGCCGACGCCGCGAGCGGCGCCTGGAACCCGCTCGACGCCACCGGCACCGACCGCGCCGAGGCCGAACGGCTGTGCCGGGACGCCGTGCACGGCATCCGGCTGGCGCTGCGGGACGTCGAGCTCACGGACCGGGCACTGGTGCACATCCTGCTCGCCCACGAGACCGAGCGGGCCGTCGAGCGGGTCTTCGGCCGACCCGGCCACGCCGCCTGCCGGGTCGGGCACGAGCCCGGCGCGACGCCCACCGACCAGCAGCAGCACGGCCATGCGCAGCACAGCCACTCTCAGCACGGTCACTCGCAGCACGGCCACCCGGACCAGGGCGCGACCGGCTCCAACCCCTACCAGAGCCCGCCGCGGCACGACCCCGGCCAGGCCCCGCCGCAGGGCCCGGGCGCCCCCGTCCCGCCCTGGGTGCCGCAGGGCCCCGGCTTCACCCCGCCCGGCGCGCCGCCGCCCAACCGCCGCAATCTGCTGGCCGGTTGCGCCGCCTGGGCACTGATGGGCTGCACCTGCCAGCTGCTCTGCTGCGAGCACAACCACCCGTTCTCCGGCGAGCGCCGCGAGGGCTTCTGCGCCCGCAACGAGTGCTGCGACTGCGGCAACTGCTGCGACAGCTGCCAGTGCTGCGGCGAGAACGCCCAGTGCTGCAACGACTGCGGCTGCTGCGACGGTTGCGACTGCGGCTGCGACTGCTGAGGCCGTTCCGGCCGGCGGATTCCGGAGGCCGGAGGCCGGGTCCGGGGCACTGCCCCGGACCCGGCCTCAGCGCGCCGTGGCGCCCGTCGCTGTCGCCCCACGGCGACCGGACCGGCCCGACCGCGGCATCAGGCAGCGAGGCCGACGCCCAGGGTGACGGCGACGGGGGCGAGGTAGAGCAGCGGGAAGGGGACGGTCTTGTACGAGCGCGCCCGGATGTTGGTGAGCACGGCGCCGGCGAAGTAGAGGATCAGGCCGACCGCGGCGGCGACGCCGATCGCCGGGACCGCGAGGCCGACCAGCAGGCCGGCGGCACCGGCGAGCTTCGCCACGGCGAGCCAGGTCCACCACGCGCGGGGCACGCCGTAGTCGACGAGCGGCTGGGTGACGAACTCGGCCCGGCGGGCCAGCGAGACGCCGGAGAAGCCGACCCAGAGGGCGCTGACGACAGCAAGGACGACGTGGGCGACAGACATGGTGGTACCTCGTTCATGTGGAAGGGGTGGCGGGAGGCGACGCGAGCGCTCTGCCCCGGTGGCTTGTGGGTCGACGCTTCACTGACCCGCGGCACGCGCCCGGTGTGACAGGACGGCCGGAGGATTCTTCGCAGGCCGTTCCGACAAGCCGACCGCACCCAAGGGCCGACCGAAGGGACACGCCGTGATGGCATCAAGACCGACCGGCCGCCGCCGACCAGGCCCGCCGACACCGACCTCGATGCGCACAGGGGCGCGGCCGAAAGCTCCCGCAGGTGGAGCCGGACCGGGTCCGCAGGCGTACGCGCCACCGAACCGGCTCCGTCTCGCGGCGTACTCGCCGTCCCCCGGCGGAGCGACGCGCCGGAGCGTGACACCCACCTAACGTGGCGTCATGTCGAAGACCGCCCGGTGGCGTTCCGCCGCCCTGCCGATCGCCTCCACCGCCCTGGTGCTGGCCCTCGCCGGCCCGGCCGCCGCCTCCGCCCCGGCTGCCGCCACCGCCACGACCGCTCCGGAGGCCGCTCCGGACGCCAAGCCGGAGGCCACTCCGGAGACCGCTCCGGAGGCCAAGCCCGACGCCGCCGGTCCCCGGGTGCCGGCCACCAGCACCCACCGGCCCGTCGGGACGACCTCGGCCCGCCTGGTCGACCGGGACCGGCCCGACCCCTGGCGCCCGGACACGCCGTCCCGCGAGCTGATGGTCACCTTCTGGTACCCGACCGACTCCGCACGGGGCGCCCACGCGCCCTACCTGTCACCGGAGTTGTCCACCGCCCTGTACGGCACCGACGCACCGGCCGGGGTGCGGACCGGCGCCGTGGCCGGGGCCCGGCCCGCCCCGGGGCGCCGTCCGCTGGTCCTGCTCTCCCCCGGCTTCGGCCTGAGCCGCACCACCCTCACCGCGCTCGGCGAGGAACTCGCCGCCCGGGGCTACGCGGTGGCCGCCGTCGACCACACCTACGAGACCCTGGTGGAGTTCCCGGGCGGGCGGATCGAACCCTGCCTGGTCTGCGGGCGGGAGGGGACGGATCCGGACTTCGGCGCGACGGCCTCCCGCGTCCGGGCGGCCGACCTGCGCTTCGTGATCGACCGGCTCACCGCCCCCGGGAACCGGGGCCCGGTCCGCGGGCTCACCGTCGACCCGGGCCGGATCGCCGCGGTGGGCCATTCGCTCGGCGGTGCGGCCGCTCTGGAGGCGATGGCCGAGGACCGCCGGATCCGCGCCGCCGCGAACCTCGACGGCACCGTCTGGATCCCGCCCACCGGCCTCCGTTCCCGCCCCGTATTGCTGTTCAGCTCCCAGCTCGGCGGCTCACCGGGCGCCACCGAGAACTGGGAGGACAGCTGGAAGCGCCTCACCGGCCCCCGGTACTGGGTGGACCTGCCGACCGCCGGGCACCTCTCGTTCTCCGACGAGCACTGGGTGGTGGACGCCCTCGGCAGCCGCGACCAGCTACCGGCCGACTCGGGGCCCGACCTCTTCGGCACCGTCCGGGGCGAGCGCGCGCTCGCCGCCACCCGCGCCTACCTCGGCGCGTTCCTCGACCGGCACCTGCTGGGCCGTCCGGCCCCGCTGCTCGACCGGCCCTCGCGGGCCTTCCCCGAGGTCCGCTTCGCCAAGTAGCGCTCCGGGCGCGGCAGTCCGGGCGGGCTCGCCCGTCCGGGCGCCGCGCTGCCACAGCGGCAGCACCTCGACCCGCGCGGCCGGGCGGCGGTCCACCGGCCGGTGGTCCGCCGGACGGCGCTCACCCATCGCGGCCCACCGCCGGTCTCTGCGCCCCGACCGTTGTCACGGCCGCCGCGCCACGGCGGTCGGCCGCCAGCGAGTCCTCCAGCCGGGCCAGCAGCACCCGGAAGCGGTCCGTGTCCTCGGCCGTCATCCGGCCGCCCTCGGCCGGGATCCGTATGCCCCGGCCGCCCCTCGTTCCCTCGGTCATGCCCCGACGTTAGGCGATGACGATCAACGCCGGATAAACGGAGCGGGCCCGGCCGAACGGAACCCCGTCCGTCCGCCGGGGCTGCTCGAACCGGGTCCTCAGGCCCGCCCGAGCACCCGGTCCACCGTGATCTCGACGACCACCCGGTCCGGATTCACCCGGGGCTCGCGGTAGCGCTCGGCGTACCGGCGCTCCGCCTCGGCCACCGCCGCCGGCTCCTGCCGAACCACGGCCACGCCCTCCAGCGTCGACCAGCGCGCCCGGTCCACCTGGCAGACCGCGACCCGCTGGCCCTCCGCCCCGGCCTCCACGACGTTCCGCACCTTCCGGCTGGTCCGGCTGCTGATCACCCGCGCGATCCCGGTCTCCGGGTCGAAGGTCACCCCCACCGGCACCACGTGCGGCGAGCCGTCCGGGCGCAGGGTGGTCAGGGTGGCGATGTGCCGCTCCCGCCAGAAGGCGAGGAAGGCGTCGTCGAGCGCGCGGGGATCATGGGCCATGCCCGCGATGGTACGTCGCCGGGCCCGGCGGACGGCCGCCGGGCCCGGGTGCGCACGTCCCCGGACCCGTCTCCGCCGGGCCCCGGACGCGCGTGCGTGTCAGTGCCCGCGGGCGATCCATTCCGGCAGGGCCGGGCCCTCGGCGCCGATGGTGGTCGGGTCGCCGTGGCCGGTGCGGACCACCGTCTCCGGCGGCAGCGTCAACAGGCGCTCCCGGATCGAGTCGATGATGGTCGGGAAGTGCGAGAACGACCGGCCGGTGGCCCCGGGGCCGCCGTGGAAGAGGGTGTCACCGGTGAACACGGTGCCCAGCTCCGGGGCGTACAGGCAGACCGCGCCCGGCGCGTGGCCCGGGGTGTGCAGGACGGTCAGCGCCGTACCGGCGACCTCGATCCGCTGCCCGTCGGCGAGTTCGCCGTCCGGCAGCCGGTCGGGGTGGGTGAGCTTCCACAGCGGCAGGTCGTCCGGGTGCAGCAGGATCGGCGCGCCGGTGCGCTCGGCGAGCGCGGGGGCGGCGTCGATGTGGTCGTTGTGGGCGTGGGTGGAGACGACCGCGAGCAGCCGGCGCCCGCCGAGCGCCGCCTCGATCGCCGCGGCGTCGTGGGCCGCGTCGATCACCACGGCCTCGGCGTCGTCGCCGACGATCCAGACGTTGTTCTCCACCTCCCAGCTGCCGCCGTCGAGTTCGAAGGTGCCGGCGGTGACGAGCCGGTCGATCCGGAGGCTGCCGGTGCTCACAGGACCACCACCGAACGGAGCACGTCGCCGTGGTGCATGCGCTCGAACGCCTGCTCCACCGCGTCGAGTTCGATGGTCTCGCTGACGAACGCGCCGAGGTCCAGGCGGCCCTGGAGGTAGAGGTCGATCAGCATCGGGAAGTCCCGCGAGGGCAGGCAGTCGCCGTACCAGGAGGACTTCAGCGCGCCGCCGCGCCCGAACACGTCGAGCAGCGGGAGCTCCAGCTGCATCTCCGGCGTCGGGACGCCGACCAGGACGACGGTGCCGGCCAGGTCGCGGGCGTAGAAGGCCTGCTTGTAGGTCTCCGGGCGGCCGACCGCCTCGACCACGACGTCCGCGCCGTTCCCGCCGGTCAGCTCGCGGATCGCCTCGACCGCGTCGGTGCTGGTCGAGTTGACGGTGTGGGTGGCACCGAGCTTCCGGGCGGTGGCGAGCTTGCGGTCGTCGATGTCCACCGCGATGATCTTCGCCGCACCGGCCAGCCGGGAGCCCAGCACGGCCGCCCCGCCGACCCCGCCGCAGCCGATCACGGCGACCGAGTCGCCCCGGCCGACGTTGCCGGTGTTGATCGCGGCGCCGATGCCCGCCATCACGCCGCAGCCGAGCAGACCGGCGACCGCCGGGTCGGCGGACGGGTCCACCTTGGTGCACTGGCCGGCGGCGACCAGGGTCTTCTCGGCGAACGCGCCGATGCCCAGGGCCGGGGACAGCTCGGTGCCGTCCAGCAGCGTCATCTTCTGCTTGGCGTTGTGGGTGTTGAAGCAGTACTGCGGGCGTCCGCGCTGACAGGAGCGGCACTGGCCGCAGACGGCGCGCCAGTTGAGGACCACGAAGTCGCCGGGCGCGACCTCGGTGACGCCCTCGCCGACCGTCTCCACGATGCCCGCGGCCTCGTGGCCCAGCAGGAAGGGGAACTCGTCGTTGATCCCGCCCTCGCGGTAGTGCAGATCGGTGTGGCACACGCCGCAGGCCTGGATCCGCACCACCGCCTCGCCCGGCCCGGGGTCGGGCACGACGATCGTCGTCACCTCCACGGGCGCGCCCTTGGCGCGCGCGACGACTGCCTTGACCTGCTGGGCCATCCGGTTCTCCTCCGTCGGCCGGTGCCCCTGCGCACCGGCGTGACCTGCGTCGACGCGAGTCGGACGACCCGCCCACGCAGCCTAGCGCCCGCCGCGGCGGGCGGCCGGGGAACGCCCCTGGTGATCCGTCTCACCGGTCGGCCCGACCCTCCGGCGGCCGCTCCGGTGCGCACGGTCGCACCCCTCCGGCGGCCCTCCCGCGCCCCATTCGGCGCTCCCTCCCGCGACCACGCCGGGGCGCGAGGCGGGGCGCGCGGCCACCACTGAGCGCCCGTCACACTGAGCGCCCGTCAGTACCGCCGCGCCCTCACCGCCCCTTTCCCACCCCGGCGTTGGCTGGAATCGTCGCTGACTGTGGCCCGTCGCCCACGTACGGTCGTAGCGAACCCGGCCCACTCGGCACGCCGTCGACCACGCCGCCCTTCCCCGCGCACCGCCCGGATCCACCCCCCGTCGGCCGCCCTCCGCGCGGCCACCGCCCTGGAGTCTGGAGTACGGATGTCCGCCGAGAACAGTGCCACCGGAGCCCGTACCGGCACCGCCACCGACCCCGGTCCCGCCACCGGTACCGCCACCGTCGCCGTCGCCCAGGCCGTCCTGCCGCCGCTGCACTGCCTGCGGCTGCTCGAACCCGGCCCGCCCCGGCTGGCCACCCTGCCCACCGGCACCCCCGTCTGGCTGGTCAGCCGGCACGCCGACGTCCGGCAGGTGCTGACCGACCCGCGCCTGGGACGCGCGCCGCTCCACGCCCCCGGCGCCCCGCCCGTCTCGCTCACCCCGAACCTGCTCGACGACCCAGCCTCGATGCTCAACATCGACGGCGTCGAGCACCAGCGGCTGCGCCGCACCGTGCAGCGCGCCTTCACCCCGCGCGCGATCGCCCGCTGGCGCCCCTGGGTCGCCTCGGTCGTCGAGGGCCTGATCGACGAGCTGATCGACCGGGGCTCGCCCACCGACATCGTCGCCGGCTACACCCGCCAGCTGCCGATCGCCGTGATCAGCCGGCTGATGGGCCTGGACGGCCTCGACAGCAAGCGCCTCGAACACTGGAGCGACCACGCCCTGTCCGCCACCGCGTACTCGGCGGAGGCCATCCGCACCGCGATGACCGAGTTCGCCGGCTTCGGCGCCGAGGTGATCGCCGAACGCCGTGCCGCGCCCGGCGACGACCTCGTCAGCAGCCTGCTCGCGGCGGCCGCCGACACCCCGGGGATCACCGAGGAGCAGATCGTCACACTCGTCATCGGCCTGGTGGTGGCCGGGCACGAGACCACCATGACCTCGCTCGGCAACGCCCTGGTCTACCTGCTCAGCGACGGACACGACGCCTGGCAGCAGCTCGCCTCGGACGAGCAGAGCGCCGCGGCCGCCACCGAACAGCTGCTGCGCGCCGTCCCGCTGGGGGACTCCGACGTCCTGCCCGGACTGCTGCGGCGGGCCGTCGAGGACCTCGACATCGGCGGGGTGCGGATCCCGGCCGGGAGCGTGGTCGCCGCCGACACCGACGCCGCCAACGCCGACCCCGAGGTGTTCACCGGCGACCTGCTGACCGAACTGTTCTCCCCGCTCGCCGCACCGATGTACACCTTCGGTGCCGGGCCGCACCACTGCCTGGGGGCCTGGCTGGCCCGGATGGAACTGGAGCTCGCCCTGCACCGGCTGGCCCGCCGGCTGCCCTCGCTGCGGCTCACCGGCACGGTGGAGGCCATCGACTGGCGGCGCGGCCTGCTCACTCGCAGCCCGCAGCACCTGCAGGTCGCCTGGTGACGGGTCGGGAGGAGACCGGGGCGGCGCCGGAAACCGGGGCGGCGCCGGCGGTCATCGTCCAGGTGGACCGGGACCGCTGCATCGGCTCGGGCATGTGCGCGGCCACCGCGCCCGGTTCGCTGGCGCTCGGCGCCGACGGACTCGCCCGGCCGCTGCGGGAACAGCCGACCGGCGCCGCCGGCGAACCGCTGACCCCGGAGCTGGCCGACGCGGTCGACTACTGCCCGGTCGAGGCGCTCTCCCTGTACGGGGCCCGGGACGGGCGGCGGATCGACCCGACGGGCTGACCCGCTGTTGGCGCCGCGCCGCGCCACGTCCGGCGCCACGTCCGGCGCGGCGCCCGCGCGGGTCAGCCCGCCGCCGCCAGCGCGCTCCGGACCTCGTCCGCCGGATCACCCTCGTGGTACGGGCGCTCGCTGTCCTCGATGTGGTCCAGGAACTCCTGGTACCGCAGCGCGTACCCGAAGTGCACCAGCGGCCCGGCCAGCTCCAGCGCCCGTTCCGGCGCGCACCCCGGCACCCGCTCGCGCCAGGCCCGCGCCCACTCCTCGGCCACCTGCGCCCAGCGCTCCCCGTCCAGGAAGCCGCGCGGCCGCAGCCCGTCCGCCACCGGGTGGCCGAAACAGGTGTCGGCGAAGTCGATGACCACCAGCGCGGAGCCGTCGGAGCGCCAGTTGCCGGGGTGGAAGTCGCCGTGCACCACGGTCTCCGGCAGCCTGCAGGCGGCGAGTTCCCCGACCAGCTCCGGCAGTCGCGCGGCCAGCGCCCGGGCGGCGGCCAGCTCCTCGCCCGTCAGCTCGGCCGTCGCGGCCAGCCGGTCCAGCAGACCCGGGACGGCGGCGGCCACCGCGCCCGGGGTCCGGTCGGGCAGTCCGGCCGAGGCGGCCCGCCCGTCGGCGGCCAGTGCCGCCTGGGCGGCGACCAGCCCCGGTACGGCCAGCGCCACCTCCTCGGCCGAGGGGCCCCAGCAGTCCTCCCCCGGCACGTCGTCGAGCAGCACCCGCCCGTGCGCCGGATCGGCGGCGAGCACCGTCGGCACCAGCTCCGGGGCGGCGGCGCCGAACAGCGCGATCGCCTCCGCCTCCGCGGCGTTGAAGGCCGGGTTGATCACCTTCAGCCAGGCCGTTCCGGCGGCCGTGGGCAGCCGGAACACCCCGGACAGGTTCCACGTCCGCACCTGCTCGACCCGCCCGGTGACCGGCCGTCCGGCGGCAGCCGACGCCCGCTCCGCCCAGTCGAGGGCCGCCCGCAGCCCGGCGGGCGTGGCCCACCCGGCCCGCCGCTCGGCCGCGCCCAGCAGCGCGGCCACCTCCGGCCCCGCCGGGCTCGGCGCCCGGTCCACCGGCCGCTCCAGCGCCTCGGCGTGGTACACCGTGTGCCCGCCCCGGCCGCCCTCACCGCCCGTCACCCCGGCCAGCCGGACCACCGCCACCGGCACCCCGGCCTCCGCCGAGGCACGCGCGGTCAGCTCCCCGACCGACGACCACCACGGGTCCGCCAGTTCGAACGGGCCGAGCTGCCCGAGGTGGTCGCCGTCGTGGGTGAGGTGGACGACAGCCGTCCGACCGGTTCCTTGATCCATCCGCGCAGGTTCTCGTACCCCGCCGATCGGCGCCACCCGTTTTCCCCACGGCCGTCGGGGGCCATCGGGGCGGTTCGGCACCCGGCCGCGCTCCTGACGCGCGCCTTCCGGTCCACGGTCCCGGTGGCCGGCCGAGGTCCGGCGGGTGGCCGGACGGCCACGGGTGGTCACGATTCGGTCGCAGTGGTCGGCCGGAGGGCGGACCCGGGCAGCTCCTGCTGCCACGCTTGAGTGTCAATGACTTTGCCGGGGGGGCGCTTTGAGCGAGTCCGATCTTGCCTCGACTGTTGTCGGGCTCATGACCGACGTGGCATCAGGGATCGTGGGAACCACCGGCCGGGCCGTCGCGGAGGCCGCAGGGGAGGCCGTCCGGCGGCGGCTCTCGTCGGAGCCGGACGGCCGGGCCGCAGTGGCGGCCTTCGACTCCGGGCCGCAGGAACCGGCCGCACAGGCGGAACTCTGCCGGGTCCTGGTACAGGTGATGTCCACCGAGCCGCAGTTCGCCGTCCAACTGACGGCACTGGTGCCGGTCCCGGCTCCGGCGGCACCAGTCCCGCCGCTGCCGCCCGCCCCGCCGCCACCTGCGGAGCCGCCGCGGATCGGCCGGGACGGCATCATCATCGACGGCAGGTCCCGCAACACGGGGAACCTGGCCTTGGGTGACCAGCTGATCCAGAACATCCGCCGTGGTGACCCCCGCACCGTCCTGCTCCTGATCCTCGCCCTGGTCCTCGTGGTGGCGGCGGGCTACGGAGGCAGCAGACTCCTCACCGACGACTCGCCGGGCCCGAACGCCGCCGCGACGAGCGCGGCCGCCGGCGCGACCG
Source organism: Streptomyces sp. NRRL S-495 (assembly GCF_000966955.1). Taxonomy (NCBI): domain Bacteria; kingdom Bacillati; phylum Actinomycetota; class Actinomycetes; order Kitasatosporales; family Streptomycetaceae; genus Streptomyces; species Streptomyces sp. NRRL S-495. The sequence goes on along the minus strand of NZ_JZWY01000707.1, from coordinate 19 downwards.
ACCGGGCCTCCGGTACCAC
>NZ_JZWY01000706.1:0-2717 GCF_000966955.1 Streptomyces sp. NRRL S-495 | reverse complement strand
GGCCTCCGGTACCACCGCGGCGACCGGTGGCGGCTCGAGCGGCAACCCGTCGGCCGCCACCGGTCCGTCGGCCTCGCGGCCGTCCGGCCCGCCGAGGGCCGAACCGGTGCGGGCCGACCCGCCGGTGAAGTTCACCCAGGTCGTCGCCGGCAGCGGCGACGCCGATGTCCGGCCCCTCGTGCTGGACGGCCTCGACGTGGTCTCCGTGGTGGGTATGGAGAGCCTGGTCTCCTACGATGTCCGTGACGGCAAACAGACCGCTGAGATGACCTCCCGCGGGAAACTCCCCGAGGGGTCGTTGTACGGATGGTCGACCTGGATGTCCGGGGGCCTCGAACCCGCACGCCCCGCCGTGGGCACCTCGGGCGGGAAGCGATACGCGGTGGCCGCCTTCCCACTGACCATCACCGGCCGGGGCACCATCTCCGACCACTACGGTGTCGAGGTCGACATTCTCGACCTCGACACCCACAAGGAGGCCGGCCGGGTCACCATCGACGGCGACACGATCGGCAAGCAGGTACCCGCCGTCGCGGGCATTGCCGCAGGCCGGGCCCTCGTGGTCGCCGCCAGCCTGTCCGGCCCTCCCACCAGCTACGCGATCGACCTGGCCACCGGCACGGTCGCCTGGAAGGCGGCGAACTACGAGGCCCAGGTGCTCCAGGGCGACACCGTCGTCGGGGTCTCCTCCCTGACCGGGGGTTGGGACACCTACTTGCACCACACGCCCCTGGAGGTCAGGGCACTCTCGACGACTGACGGCGCGATCCGCTGGAAGGCTCTGACCGGCGAGGTCCAGACGAATCTGTCCGTGTTCGCCACCGACAAGATCCTCGCCCGCGGGGAGCGGGAGCCCACCCTGCTGTCCACCGGGACCGGGGAGAGCCTGCCCCTGCCGGCGCTGACCGAGAAGTACACGTTGGACACCAGCAGCTGCCGGTTCGACGGCCGTGCCACGACCGTGTGCCGAGCCACTGGTACGGACGGTGGACAGTTGCTCGGCATCGACGCGGCCGGGGTCACCGTCCTGTGGCAAATCGTGTCCTCGGCCGGCGCTGGGGCACGGGTGGCGCCCTCAGTCACGGCCGTCTGGCACGGAGCGGTCTACGGCCGAGCCCAGAACGGCAAGAACGTGGTGCTGGACGCCCGGACGGGACAGGACCGCGAGTACGAGCCGGGCACGGCCCCCGACCACGTCAACGAGTACGCCGCCCTGTCGGGGGACACCTTCTACCTCTCGGCGGGCTGAACCGGCCCGCGGGCCCGCCCCACCGGGTGACCGTCCGCCCGACCCCCCGGCCGCCTGTGCGGCGGCCGGGGGCCAAAGCCGGACGACTGCCCGGGACGGGTCAGCTCTCCTCGGCGCGACGGCGGCGGGACACCACGACCAGAGCCGCACCGGCGGCGAGCGCCGCGGCGGCGCCGCCGGCCTCCAGGCCGAGGCCCTCGGTACCGGTGGCCGCGAGCTGGCCGGAGCCGACGGTCGCGGTGGTGGTCCCGGTGGTCCCGGTGGTCGTCCGGGTGACGGCGGCGGTGCCGGTGGCCGTGCCCGTGCCCGAGGTGGTGCGGGCAGCGGCCTGGACGACCTGGCCGCCGGCGGCGGAGGTCTGGGCCGCCGGGGCGGCCGGGGCGGTGGTCGGCTGCTCGGTCGGCCGGACCGTCGGCTCGGTGCCCGGCTTGGCCGCGGCCTCGTCCTCGGCCCGCGCCTTGGCCCAGCCTTCGAGGAGGAAGGTCGCCACAGCCTGCTCGTTGCCGTCCAGCGCGGCGAGCGCGGCCTTCTTGACGGCCGGTCCGCCGGTCTCGGCGATCTGTGCGACCTGCGCCCGGTTGTCCTTCGCGCGGGCCGTGTACTGGCCCTCCTGGAGGAACTTCACGACGTCCGCGTACGAGCCGTCCATCGCGGCGTTCGCGGCAGCCCGCACCTCGGGACCGCCCTTGGCCATGATCTGGCTGAGCGCCACCCGGGCGTCGTGCTCACGCTGGACGGGGAGCTCAGTCTCCACGAAGTGCCGCAGCGCGGCCGGCGTCCCGGTGTCCAGCGCCTTCTGGCCCGCCTCCCGCACGCCCGGGCCGGTGGCCGGGTCGGCGAGCAGCCGCTCGATCTCGGCCCGGTCGTCCTGCGCGCGGGCCGCGTGCTGACCCTCCTTGAGGAATGCGACCAGGTCCTCGTACGAGCCCCGCAGCGCGGTCTCGGCGGCCTTCTTGACCGCCGGGCCGCCGACACCGAGGATCCGAACGGTATCCACCCGGCAGTCGATGTAGCGGGCGTTCTGGAGGCCGGTGGTCAGGAACTCCCGCAGCGCGGCGGCGGTCCCGGCGGCCAGCGCCTTCTCCGCGGCCTCGCGCACGGACACGCCGCTGGCCTTGTCGGCGAGGATCCGCCGGACCTCGGCCCGGTCCAGGTCCTCCTGGCCCGCGTCGGTCGGCGCGGCGTCGGGGGTTCCGGCGGAACCGGTGTCAGGCCCGGAGGCCCCGGTCGGCCGGGGCGCGTCGGCCGCCGAGGCCAGGACGGCGGCCGCGACCACGGCGGACACCTTGGGAAGCTTCATCCGGCAGACCTTGCTTCGTGCGAAGACATCGTGAACGCACGAAGCATAGGGCCTTCAAACGGATCTTCACACCACCATATTTACGGCTCACGAGCACCGGGCGTCGCGGGCCCGCGACGCCACCCGCCCGACTCCGCCTGACTCTCCCTCAATGCTCAGGAAGCAGAG
>NZ_JZWY01000697.1:0-1777 GCF_000966955.1 Streptomyces sp. NRRL S-495 | reverse complement strand
GCGTCGACCTGGGCGACCTGGATCGCCAGCACGCCGGGCAGCCGGAAGGTGGCGGCGGTCATCAGGGTGCCGAGGCGGATCGTGCTGGTCTCGCGGGCCAGGCCGGCCAGGGTGATCCAGGCATCGGTCGGGCCGGGCAGGCCGCTGACGCCGCCCATCTTCAGATAGTGGTCGGAGCGGAAGAAGGCGCTGAAGGCCCCCAGCTCCTCGGCGGTCCTGGCCACCCGGAGCAGGGTGTCGTAGCTCGCGCCCTGCTGGGGTTCGGTGAAGATTCGAAGATCCATACCGGCCATTCTGGTACAGACCACCCCGTGCCCACGCCCGAACCGGGGAAGCGGCACCGTCGGGCGGGTGTCCGCCGGGGTGGCACGCCGGGTGTCCGGCGCGGGGCGTGCGCCGACTGTCCGCCGGGGTGGCCAAGGTCTCCTCCCCGGGCCGCCTGCCCCGGCGTCGCGCTCGCCTACCGTGGACGGATGTCCGCCACGCCCGACGAGTCGCCCCGGCGCCTCCCCGCCGACTCCGCCGCCCCGCACCCCCGGCCGGAGGGCTGTCCGCTGCCCGGGATCCTCGCCGCCTTCGGCCCCCGGCTGGCCGAGCTCGCCTTCGAGCCCTGCCTCGTCGCGGCGGTCGACCAGCACGCCGCCGAGCTGCGCGAGCTGCTGTACGCGCAGGGGCCGGAGCTGCAGCCGCGGCGGCTGAACCGTGCGGAGCTGTCCGACTACGCGCGCGGCTTCCTGGGCCGGCTCGCCGAGATCGGCTGGCGCGAGCCGGTCGGGTACGACTTCGCGGTGCACCGGCTGACCGCGATCTGCTGGCTGGTCCGGCAGAACGGCCTGCTCCCGGCCTGACCGGCCTGCCCCACTGGACCTCCCGAGCCTGCGGCCCGGGGGGAATATGGAGAACGGCTGGATACACCCCGGCACCCCGTGCGTACAGTGGCGGTCCACACAGCACGGACGGCCGTCCGCGGCACGGCCGGGACGGCGGGCGGGAACGGGACAGCGTGAGCGGGAACAGGACGGGCGGCAACGGCAGGAGCGGCACCGCCGGGAACAGTACCGGCTACCGCACCGGCACCGGCGGGCACCGTGCGCTGGTCTGGCGCGGGCTGCCCGAGCGGCCCGGCGCCGCGGTACTGGTCCTGCACGGCGGCCAGGAGCACAGCCTCTCCCGCCCGGGCCCGGTCAACCTGGCCGGCCTGCGGATGGCCGGCTTCGTGCACGCGCTGCGCCGGGAGACCGAGGGCGCCGGGGTCGCCGTCGGTACCGTCCGCTACCGCCACCGGGGCTGGAACGGCGAGCGGGCCGACGCCGCCAGGGACGCGATCGCCGCCCTCGACGACCTCGCCGAGGAGCTGGGCCCGGTCCCGACCGTGCTGGTCGGCCACTCCATGGGCGGCCGCGCCGCCCTCCGGGCCGCCGGCCACCCCACCGTCACCGGCGTCGTCGCACTCGCCCCGTGGTGCCCGGCCGAGGACCCCTGCGAGCAGCTCGCCGACCGCGACGTCCTGATGCTGCACGGCGACCTCGACCGGATCACCTCCCCCGCCGACACCCGCGCCTTCGCCGCCCGGGGCCGCGCCGCCGGAGCCCGGGTCTGCGGCTACACCGTCCTCGGCACCGGCCACACCCTGATGCGGCGGATCGGCGACTGGCACCGCGCCACCGCCCGCCTGTCCGCCGGCCTCCTCGGCCTGCGCGACCTCCCGCCGGAGGCCGCGACCGCCATGGCCCTCCCGGCCCACTCCACCGCCGCCCTGGACCTCCCCCTCCCCGCC
>NZ_JZWY01000694.1:0-9821 GCF_000966955.1 Streptomyces sp. NRRL S-495 | reverse complement strand
GGGGGGGGGGGGGGAGCCGGTCCAGGCCGTGCGCGATCGCCAGCGGCACGCCGAGGTCGGTGTCGACGCTGCCGGGGCGGTCGGCGCAGAGGGCGAAGTCGAAGCCCGGCAGTTCCGCCCCGTGCGGGCCGAAGACCTCGGCGACGATGCCGACGGCGAGCATGCCGGCACCGGGCGGGACGTAGGCGGCGACGGTGGTGAAGGGGGCCATCCGCGGAGTGTGGCACAGCGGGCGGCGGGAGGCTGGCATCTTTCCTGCGATCGCTGGCATCTGTGCCACTCGTCGGGGGTCCGGGCGTCCGACAGGATCGACACATGACGAACGCACCGCTCGCAGACGCCCCCAAGACCGACGCACCGCTTGCCGACGCACCGCTCACCGACGCACCGCTCACCGACGCACCGCTCGCCGATGCACCGCTCGGCCGCAGCGCCACTTTCCAGGTCCTGACCACCGGCTACGTGGGCTCCACCGGCCCCGGGGTCGCCGCCACGGTCTCCTACGTCACGGACGCCGGACGGCATGTGATCTTCGACCCGGGCATGGTCGCGAGCCAGGACGACATCCTCGGCCCGCTGGCCGCGCTGGGGCTCGGCCCCGAGGACATCACCGATGTGGTGCTCAGCCACCACCACCCCGACAACACCATGAACGTGGGCCTCTTCGGCAGCGCCCGGGTGCACGACCACCGGGTCGAGTACCGGGGCCACCAGTGGACCAACCGGGACGCCGAGGGGTACGAGCTGACCCCGTCCCTGCGGCTGATCCGCACGCCCGGGCACAGCGCCGAGGACATCACGCTGCTGGCCGGGACGGCGGAGGGCGTGGTCGCGTTCGCCGGCGACCTGTGGTGGCACGCGGCCGGACCGGCGGAGGACCCGGTGGCTCCGGACCGTGAGCTCCTGCGGGCCTCCCGGCTCCGGGTGCTGGCCGCCGCGGACCTCATCGTGCCCGGTCACGGCGCTCCCTTCCGGGGCGACGAGTCCACCCCGCGGTAGGGCGGGCCCCTCGGGGCGCACCTTCCGACCTCACCGGGCGGCGGGCGGGGCTGGGCCGAATGTATGTATCGCTCTCTTGACTGGCGTCACCGAAGCGCGATACTTGCCTCACTCCCGCTCGCCCGATGAGGTGGCCCACCCATGGAGCTCTCGCCCTCTGCGCACGTGGACACGTTCTGTCGAGACAACCTGCCACCCTTCGAGGAGTGGCCCGAATTCCTGTTCGACCTACCGGAGTTGGCCTATCCGGACCGATTGAACTGCGCACACGAGCTGCTCGATGCGACGATCGAGCGGTTCGGCCCGGACCGGCGCTGCCTGGTCACGCCGGACGGCGTCTGGTCGTACGGCGAACTGCGCGGGCACGCCGACGCGGTGGCCCGGCTGCTGACCGGGCCGCTGGGCCTGGTGCCCGGCAACAGGGTCCTGTTACGGGGCCCCAACGCGCCCTGGCTGGTGGCCTGTTGGCTCGGTGTCCTGAAGGCCGGCGGGGTGGTGGTGACCACCATGCCGCTGCTGCGGGCGGCCGAGCTGACCGCCCTGCACGAGGTCGCGGCGCCCGTCCTGGCCCTCTGCGACCACCGCTTCCTCACCGAGCTGGAGCAGGCCACCACACCCGGGCTGACCGTGGTGCCGTACGGCGGTCCCGGGCCCGAGGACCTCACCGCGCGCTGCGCCGCGACGGCCGGCCCGTTCACCGCCGTACCGACCGCCGCCGACGACGTCGCGCTGATCGCCTTCACCTCCGGCACCACCGGACGGCCCAAGGCCACCCTGCACTTCCACCGCGACGTGCTCGCCAACGCCGACACCTTCTCGCGGCACCTGCTGCGGCCAACCGCCGAGGACCTGTTCGCCGGCACCCCGCCGCTCGCCTTCACCTTCGGCCTCGGCGGCCTGGTGGTCTTCCCGCTGCGGGCCGGCGCGGCCACCCTGCTGCTGGAGCAGGCCACACCCGAGCAGCTGGCCGAGCACGTCCACCGGCACGGGGTCGACGTGCTGTTCACCGCGCCGACGGCCTACCGGGCGATCCTCGCCGCCGGGCTGGCCGACCGGCTCGCCGGGGTGCGGCGGTGCGTCTCGGCCGGCGAACACCTGCCGGCCGCCGTCTGGGAGGCGTTCCGCGAGGCCACCGGGCAGCGGCTGATCGACGGCATCGGGGCCACCGAGCTGCTGCACGTGTTCATCTCCGCCGCCGACGGCGACATCCGCCCCGGCTCGACCGGCCGGCCGGTCCCCGGCTACCGGGCGGCGATCCTGGACGAGCAGGGCCGGCCGGTGCCGGACGGACAGCCCGGGCGGCTCGCGATCAAGGGCCCCACCGGCTGCCGCTATCTGCGCGACGACCGCCAGCACGAGTACGTGCGCGACGGCTGGAACCTCACCGGGGACACCTATGTGCGCGACCCGGACGGGTACTTCTGGTACCGGGCGCGCAATGACGACATGATCGTCTCCTCCGGTTACAACATCGCCGGACCCGAGGTGGAGCAGGTGCTCGCCGACCACCCCGACGTCGCCGACTGCGCGGTGGTCGGGGCGCCGGACGAGCGGCGCGGCACCGTGGTCAAGGCCTATGTGGTGCTGCGCGCGGGGGTCGCCGCCGGGCCGGACACCGTCCGGGCGCTCCAGGAGCACGTCAAACGGGCCATCGCGCCCTACAAGTACCCACGCGCGGTCGAGTTCGTCGACGCGCTGCCGCGCACCGCGACCGGGAAGCTGGCCCGGGCCGAGCTGCGCCGCCGGGCCGCGCCCGAGACGCCGACGGTCACGGCGGCGGCCGGTCCGCAACCCGCCAGCGTGACCGTCGAGCGGCGGGTCGAGTGGTCGGACACCGACGCCGCCGGGCACTACCACTTCTCGGCCGTCCAGCGCTGGGCCGAGGCCGCCGAGGCGACGCTGCTGCGCCGGCTGGGCCTGGACGGGCTGTTCGGCCGGATCCCCCGGGTGCATTTCGAGGCCGACTACCGCGAACGGCTGTGGTTCGGGGACCTGGTCCGGGTCGAACTGCGGGTCGAGCGGATCGGCGGCTCCTCGCTGCACTACGCCTTCGAGGTGCACGGCCCGAACGGCCCGGCCGCCGGCGGGCGGATGTCGGTGGTGCACGCCGCGCCGCACGCCAAGGGCACCGAGCCCTGGCCGGAGCCGGTGCGCCGGGCGCTGACCGGGGCCGGACGGCAGGACCCGGAGGTGATCCGGTGACCGGGGCAGGGGCCGGGGGTGCCCCCGTGACCGGGGCCGCCCGACGGGTGGCGGTGATCGGCGGCGGTCCGGGCGGGCTCTACTTCGCCGCCCTGGCCCGCCAGCTGGCGCCGGAGCGGGAGATCACGGTCTTCGAACGGGACGCCCGGGAAGACGAGTTCGGCTTCGGGGTGGTGTTCTCCGACGAGACCCTGGACGGCATCGCGCAGGCCGACCCGGCCGTGTTCGCCGCGCTGAGCGCCGAGTTCGCGCGTTGGAGCGACATCGACGTCCGGTACGCCGGTCAGGTGCGCACCAGCGGCGGCCACGGGTTCGCGGCGCTGGACCGCAACCGGCTGCGCGCGATCCTGCAACGGCGCTGCGACGAACTGGCGGTGGACGTCTGCTACCGCACCCCCGCGCCCCCGGTCGAGCAACTCGCCGAGGAGTACGACCTGGTGGTCGCCGCCGACGGCATCCACTCGGCGACCCGGGCCGCGTACGCCGGCACCTTCCGGCCGGAGCTGGACGAGCGGCACGCCCGCTACATGTGGCTCGCCACCGACAAGGTCTTCGACGCCTTCACCTTCCTCGTCGAGCGCTTCGACTTCGGGGTGCTCCAGGTGCACGCCTACCCGTACAGCGCGGAACGGTCGACGTTCATCGTCGAGATCGCCGAGGACGCCTGGCGCCGGGCCGGCTTCGAGGCCCTCGCCGACCGGGAGTTCGCGCGCGGCGAGAGCGACGACGAGAGCGTGCGGCGCTGCGCGGAGCTGCTCGCCCCGCACCTGGAGGGACACCGGCTGATCCCGAACGCCTCCCGCTGGATCCGCTTCACCACGGTGCGCAACGCCACCTGGCGGCACCGGAACGTGGTGCTGCTCGGCGACGCCGCGCACTCGGCGCACTTCTCGATCGGATCGGGTACCAAGCTCGCCCTGGAGGACGCCCTCGCCCTGGCCGCGAGCCTCAGCGAACAGCCCACCGTGGAGCAGGCGCTGGCGGCGTACGAGGCGGAGCGGCGGCCGGTGGTGGAGTCCACCCAGCGGGCGGCGCAGGCCAGCCTGGAGTGGTTCGAGACGATCGACCGGCGGACCGGGCAGGACGCCGACCGGTTCGCGTTCAACCTGCTCACCCGCAGCCGCCGGGTCACCCACGAGAACCTCCGGGCCCGCGACCCCGGGTTCGTCGCGGCGGTGGAGGCGGCGTTCGCGGGCGGCGCCGATCCGGCCGGAGCGGCGGCGGTGCCGCCGATGTTCCGGCCGCTCAAGCTGGCCGCGCTGGAGCTGCGCAACCGGGTGGTGGTGCCGCCGCTGGCCACCTTCACCTCGCCCGACGCGCTGCCCAGCGCCTTCGACCGGGCCCAGCTGACCGTCCACGCGCTCGGCGGCGCCGGGCTGGTGGTCGCCGGGATGACGGCGGTCACGCCGGAGGGCCGGGCCACCGACCACTGTCCGGGCCTGTGGAACGACCGGCAGGAGGCGGCCTGGCGCGAACTCGTCGCCTCGGTCAGGGCGGTGAGCGACACCCCGCTCGGGATCCAGCTCACCCACGCCGGGCGACGGGCCGCCACCTCGGTGCCCGGACCGGACGGGATCGGCCGGTCCCTGGGCGCGGACGGCTGGCCGCTGCTGGCCCCCTCGCCGCTGCCCTGGGACGCCGACAGCCCGCGACCGCACGAGGCCAATCAGGTCGAACTCGCCGCCGTGGTCGCCGACTTCGCGGCCGCCGCCGAGCGCGCGGCGCGGATCGGCTTCGAGGTGCTGGAGCTCCAGTTCGGCCACGGCCACCTGCTCTCGGGCTTCCTGTCCCCGCTCACCAACCGGCGCACCGACCGCTACGGCGGCCCGCTCGCCCAACGGTTGCGGTTGCCGCTGGAGGTGCTGGCGGCGGTCCGCGCGGTCTGGCCGGCCGGGCGGCCGCTGCTGGTGCGGATCTCGGCGAGCGACTGGGCACCGGGCGGCCCAGCGAGGTGGAGGCGGCACCAGCGAGGTGGAGGCCGTCGCCACCTGCCGGGCCCTCGGGGACGGCGGGGCGGACGCGGTGGACGTCTCCACCGGCGAGGTCGTCGCCCACCAGCGGCCGCCGTACGGGCGCGGCTACCAGACGCCGTTCGCCGAGCTGGTGCGCGCCGCCACCGGTCTGCCCACCGTCGCGGTCGGCGCGATCTCCGGGTACGACGACGCCAACTCGGTACTGCTGGCCGGGCGGGCCGACCTGGTCGCGGTCGGCCGGGCCCAGCTGCACGACCCGCTGTGGACCCTGCATGCCGCCGCCGAGCAGGGGTACACCGGTCCCGGCGCCCGCTGGCCCGGGCCGTGGGCGGCGGGCAGCCGGCGCCCGCCCGGACCGGGCTCCGACCGGGTGGCGCCGAGGCTGCGGCTGGTGCGCGAGCCCGAGCCGCCGGTGCACCGGCGCTGGCGGCCGGGCGCCGCCGGGCTCAGCGACCGCACCCCGTACTCCGACCGCGCCCACCGCGCCCACCGCACCGACCGCACCGACCGCACCGAGGAGGAACGATGACCGAGCCGATCGCCGCCGCACTGCGGCGCCCGCGCTTCACCGCGGCCGCCGTCCAGGCCTCGCCCGTCTTCCTGGACCCCGCCGCCACCGTGGCCAAGGCGGTCGCCCTGATCCACGAGGCGGCCGAGCACGGCGCCACCCTGGTGGTCTTCCCCGAGGTGTTCGTCCCCGGCTACCCGTACTGGAACTGGACCATGAACCCGGTCCAGGGCTCCCCCTGGTACGAGCGCCTCTACCGCGCCTCGGTGGACGTCCCGGGCCCGTACGTCGACGCCCTGCGCGCCGCCGCCCGCCGGGCCGGCGTGGTGCTGGTGATCGGCGTCAACGAGCGCGGCCGGCACAGCCTCGGGGTGCTGTACAACACCGTGCTGGTCATCGACGCCGACGGCGAACTGCTGAGCGTGCACCGCAAGCTGGTCCCCACCTGGGCCGAGAAGCTGACCTGGACCCCGGGCGACGGCAGCACCCTGCGGGTCCACGACACCGCCGTCGGCCCGCTCGGCGCGCTGGCCTGCGGCGAGAACACCAACCCGCTGGCCCGGTTCACCCTGCTCGCACAGGGCGAACTCGTCCACGCGGCCTGCTACATCGCGCTGCCGGTCGCCCCCGAGGACTACGACATGGCGGAGGCGATCGCGCTGCGCGCCGCCGCGCACTGCTTCGAGGGCAAGGTCTTCACCGTGGTCTCCTGCTCCACCATCTCCCCGGAGATCGTCGACGCCATCGCCGGCGAGGACCAGCAGCTCCGCAAGCAACTCTCCCGCCCGCGCAGCGCGTTGTCCGGAATCTTCGGGCCCGACGGCCGCGCGGTGACCGAGCCGCTGGTGGACGAGGAGGGGATCGTGTACGCCGAGATCGACCTCGGCGACTGCGTCCGCCCCAAGCAGATGCACGACATCGTCGGCCACTACAACCGCTTCGACGTCTTCCGGCTGCACGTGGACAACCGCCCGCTGCGGCCGCTGACCCTTCCCGAACCGCCCCCGAAGGAGGAGGAATGACCGACTACGACGACGACCGGATCGGCCGCGCCCGGGTCACCGACAACCCCGAACTCGCCGCCTACTACGACGAGCTGGCCAAGGTCGACGCGGGCGCGCTGTGGACCGTGGCGAACGAGATCGAGCCCTGGTACCCGCAGCCGAAGTCGGTGCCGGTGCTCTGGCGCTACGCCGACCTGCGCCCGCTGGTCCGCAAGGCGCTGCCCCTGGTCAGGGCCGACGACGCCGGCCGCCGGGTGGTCATGCTGGTCAACCCGGGCCGCCGCGAACTCAGCGCCGCCGTCGGCCTGTTGTACACCGGCCTGCAGATCATGGGCCCCGGCGAGGCGATGACCGCGCACCGCCACCAGGCCTCCGCGCTGCGCTTCGTGCACGAGGGCACCGGCGCCTGGACGATCGTCGACGGCCAGAAGCTCAAGGTCGGACCGCGGGACTTCGCGATCACGCCCAACGGCGCCTGGCACGAGCACGGCAACGAGTCCGAGGACGCCCCGGTGATCTGGCAGGACGGCCTGGACATCCCGCTGGTCAACATGCTCGACGCCAACTTCTACGAGGTGCACCCCGAGCTGTACCAGCGGCCCGGACCGGTGGCCAACTCCTCCCTGCTCAGCTACGGCGGCAACCTGCTGCCGTACGGCATGGAGAAGTGGACCCGGCCGTACTCGCCGCTGCTCGGCTGGCCCTGGGAGCCCAGCTACCACGCGCTCACCCGGCTCGCCCGCGCCACCGAGGGCTCGCCCTGGGACGGGGTGATCATGGAGTACACCAACCCCGTCACCGGCGGCTCGGTGATGCCCACCATGGGCGCCCACCTCCAGTTGCTGCGCCCCGGCCAGGCCACCCGGGCCCACCGGCACACCGGTTCGGTGGTCTACACCGCCGCCAAGGGGCGGGGCGTCTCGGTGGTCGCCGGCCACCGCTTCAGCTGGCAGCAGGGCGACATCTTCGTGGTGCCGTCCTGGGCCTGGCACGAGCACGCGAACCTCGACCCCGGCGAGGACGCCTGCCTGTTCTCCTTCAACGACTTCCCGGTGATGCACTCGCTCGGCCTGTACCGCGAGGAGCCCTACCCGGAGCACGACGGGCACCAGCCCACCACCACCCCGTGACCAGGAGCGCACACCCATGCGGCTGTTGACCTACTGCATCCCCGGCGACGACACCCCCCGCCCCGGCGCCCTGCTCGCCGGGGACCGGGTCGCCGACCTGTCCGCCCTCGCCTCCGCCGCCGGCGTCCGGCTGCCCCCCGACCTGCTGGGCCTGGTCGCGGGCGGCGAACCGGTCCTCGCGGCCGTCCGCGAACTGCTCACCGACGCAACGGCCGGGGGGTCCCTGGTGCGCCCGCTCGCCGAGGTGACGCTGCGCGCCCCGCTGCGGCCCGGCAAGATCGTCGGGGTCGGGCTCAACTACGTCGAGCACGTCGCCGAGTCGCACCGCACCCTCGACACCGAGCGCGAACTGCCCGACCGGCCGGTGCTGTTCAGCAAGCCCTCGACCGCCGTCACCGGCCCCGGCCAGCCGATCCTGCACAACGCCGAGCTCACCAAGCAGCTCGACTGGGAGTGCGAACTCGCCGTCGTCATCGGCACGCCCGCCTTCCGGGTGGCCGAGGCCGACGCCCTGCGGCACGTCTTCGGCTACAGCATCGTCAACGACATCAGCGCCCGCGACCAGCGCCGCTCCGGCCAGTGGTTCTTCTCCAAGGGCCAGGACACCTACGCGCCGTTCGGCCCGGTCGTGGTGACCGCCGACGAGATCCCCGACCCGCAGCGGCTCGACCTGTCCCTGCGGGTCAACGGCGAACTGCGGCAGGACTCCAACACCCGCCACATGCTGTTCGGCATCGCCCGGCTGATCGCCGACATCTCCTCCGGCGTCACCCTGGAACCCGGCGACGTCATCGCCACCGGCTCGCCCTCCGGCGTCGGCGCCGGGATGGTGCCCCCGCAGTTCCTCCGGCCCGGCGACCTGGTCGAGGCCACCATCGAGGGGATCGGCACCCTCGCCAACCCCGTGGTCGACGCCCGCTGACCGGCCGCCCACCCCCGCAGAGGAGCCCGCCCCGATGACCACCAGCTACCGGATAGGCCAGATCGTCCCGAGCTCCAACGTCACCATGGAGACCGAGGTCCCCGCCCTGCTGCGGGCCCGCGAGCGGGTCGCGCCCGAGCGCTTCACCTTCCACTCCAGCCGGATGCGGATGACCCGGGTCACCCCCGAGCAACTGCGCGCCATGGACGCCGAGTCCGACCGGTGCGCCGCCGAACTCGCGGACGCCCGGGTCGATGTGCTCGGCTACGCCTGCCTGGTCGCGGTGATGGCCACCGGCCCCGGCTACCACCGGGAGGCCGAGCAGCGGCTGCACCGGCGCACCGTCGAGAACGGCGCCGCCGCGCCCGTGGTCACCAGCGCCGGCGCGCTGGTGACCGGGCTGCACACGCTCGGCGCCCGGAAGGTCGCCGTCGTCACCCCCTACCTGCGCCCGCTGGCCCGCACCGTGGTCGACTACCTCGGCCACGAGGGCATCGAGGTGGTGGACTTCGCGGCCCTGGAGATCGCCGACAACCTCGATGTCGCCGCCCACGACCCGGCGCGGCTGCCGGACATCGCGGCCGGCCTCGCGCACAGCCGGGCCGACGCGGTGGTGCTGTCCGCCTGTGTGCAGATGCCCTCGCTGTCGGCGATCGAGGAGGCCGAGCAGCGGCTCGGCAAACCGGTCGTCTCGGCCGCCGTCTGCACCACCCACCAGATGCTGCGCGCCCTCGGCCTGCCGGCCTTCGCCCCCGGCGCCGGCCATCTGCTCTCCGGCGCGTTCGCGGAGGCCTGAACCGGGCCCGGACCGGGCGTCGCCGCAGCCCGAGCACCCCGCCGGGTGCCACCGCTATGATCACCACGAGCCGTCGGGAGGAGGTCCGGATGACCGAGAGCACGCCCCGGCCGAGCTCGCTGATCCACACCGTCTACGGCGAGTTCGTCCGCCGTCTCGGCGGCTGGATATCCATCGCCGACCTGATCGCCCTGATGGCCGAGCTGGACGTCGACGCACCCGCCGTCCGCTCGGCCATCTCCCGTCTCAAGAAGGCCGGCACCCTGCTCCAGGAGCGCGGCGGCGGG
>NZ_JZWY01000693.1:0-6364 GCF_000966955.1 Streptomyces sp. NRRL S-495 | reverse complement strand
CCGGCTACCGCCTCTCCCCCGCGATGGGCCCGGTGTTCGAGGAGGGGGACCGCCGGATCTTCCGCAGCCTGGAGCCCGCCGAACTCGCCGACGGCTGGGTGGTGGCGGTCTTCTCGGTCCCCGAGTCCGAACGGGCCCACCGCCACACCCTGCGCTCCCGGCTCAGCTGGCTCGGCTTCGGCAACGCCGCCCCCGGCGTCTGGCTGGCGCCCGCCCGGGTCCTGCCCGACGCCCGGCGCCTGCTCGAACGCCTCGGCCTGGACGCGTACGTCCATCTCTTCCTCTCGGCCGAGTACGCCGGATTCACCGATCTGCGCACCGCCGTCGCCGCCTGGTGGGACTTCCCCGCCATCGAGGGCCAGTACGCCGCCTTCACCGACACCTGGCGGCCCGTCCTCGCCAGCCGCAGCGGCGACGCCGGCTCCAGCGCCGGTGCCGACCACCCCGACCTCGCCCCGGCCGAGGCGTTCCGCGACTACGTCCCGATGCTCACCCAGTGGCGGCGGCTGCCCTACCTGGACCCCGGACTGCCCGCCCCGCTGCTGCCGCCCGACTGGAACGCCGTCGCGGCCCGGGCCGTCTTCACCGGGCTCCACACGCTGCTCGCCGGGCCGAGCCTGCGCCACGTCGAACAGGTCACCGGGCTGGTGACCGCCGCCCACCACCGCCAGGAGCCGTGAGATGACCCCGCAGCCCCACCAGCCCGCCGCCGACCTGCTGGTGCGCGCGGCCGCCGTGCACACCCTGGTCCCCGGCGAGCCGCCGCGGCGCGCCGTCGCCGTCACCGGCGACCGGATCACCGCCCTGGCCGCCGACCCGCACGGCCTGGACGGACTGATCGGCCCCGCCACCGAGGTCGTCGACGCACCCGGGGCGACCGTGCTGCCCGCCTTCGACGACACCCACACCCATCTGATCCTCGCCGGACACAGCGTGCACGGCGTGCCCGTCCACCGCGCCGCCGACCTGGCCGGCTTCCTCGCCCTGGTCCGCGAACGCGCCGCCACCACCCCCGCCGGGGAGTGGATCACCACCACCGTCAACTGGCAGGAGGTCAACCTCGCCGAGCAACGGATGCCCACCACCGGGGAGTTGGACACCGCCACCGACCGCCACCCGGTCCTGGTCCGCCGCGGCGCCTACAACATGGTGCTCAACTCGGCCGCGCTGCGGCTCGCCGGCATCACCGCCGCCACCCCCGACCCGCCCGGCGGCGTGATCGAGCGCGACGCCGAGGGCCGCCTCACCGGCCGCCTGATCAACAAGGCGATCGAGCTCGCCGAACGCGTCCTGCCCCGGGCCGGCCTCGCCGAGCGGATCGACGGACTGCGCGCCGCCTCCGCCGCCTACGCCGCCACCGGGATCGGCACCGTCCGCGACTGCCTGGTCCCGGTCGAGGACCTCGACGTGCTGCGCGCCGCCCGCGCCGAGGGCGCCCTCGCCGTCCGGGTCCGGGCGCTGGTCTCCGGCTTCGCCGTCCGCACCCCCGAGGAGGTGGACGCCCTGCTCGACCGCGTCGACGCCTGGCGGGCCGCAGGCCACGAGGACGCCCTGCTCTCGGTCTGGGGAGTCAAGTTCGGCATCGACGGCGGCTTCGAGGCGGGCGCCCTGGAGGAGCCGTACCAGGGGCAGCCCTGCTACCACGGCCGGCTGCTGTGGGAGCCGAAGGAGCTGGCCGAGGCCGTGGACCGGGTGGTCGGGCGCGGACTGCGGGTCGGCGTGCACGCCTGGGGGGACCGCGGTCTGCGCACCCTGCTCGACGTCTTCGAGGAGGTGCTCGCGCGCCGCCCCGGACTGCCCGCCGGCACCCTGGTCGTGGAGCACGGCGGCCTCGCCCGCGCCGACCAGCGGGCCCGGGCCGTCGCCCTCCGCATCCCGGTGACCGTGCAGCACCCGCTACTGCACGACGGCGCCCCCACCCAGCAGCGGGCCTGGGGCGAGGAGCGCACCCGCGCGCTGTTCCCGCTGCGCGAATGGCTCGACGAGGGCGCGATGCTGGCCGCCGGCTCGGACTTCCCGGTCGGCCCGTACGGCGCGATGCTGTCCGTCTGGGGAATGACCACCCGCCGCACCGTGGCCGGGGTGGTCGGGGCGGAACACGCGATCGAGCGGTCCGAGGCGATCGCCCTGCACACCTCGGCGGCGGCCCGGCTGACCGGGGAGAGCGCGGACCGGGGCGCCCTGCGGACCGGCGCGTTCGCGGATCTGACCCTGTGGCCGACCGACCCGCTGACCTGTCCGGTCGAGGAGCTGCGGGGGCTGCAACCCGACCGCACGGTGGTCGGCGGGCGCACGGTGCACCGGCTGCACCGGCGCTGAGGCGCCTCAGTCCGGGGTCGTAGGCGCGGGGTTGTCCAGCGGCCGCACCTCCTGGAGCAGGCCCCAGGTGAAGTCCGCCGTGCGGGCCTGCGGCCGGCCCTCGGCGTCCGGCGCGGTGAAGTCCAGCCGGAACCGGTTCGGCGCACTGCCCTCGCGCGGCACGGCGGGCGGGAACGCCGCGCCCAGATCGGCCACCACGCAGCTCCACGGCCGCAGGTCGTCGAGCGTGCGGAGCACCGGCGGCGGGGTGTCCGCCGCCCGCACCAGCCAGGCGTTCAGCACCGGCGCGCCCACCTCGGCGGGGCCGGTCAGGACCTCGAACCGCAACCCGGGCCAGAGCGGCAGCGCCCACTGCCGGGCGGAGCACGCGAGGTCCCCGATCCGCCGTGCCACCACCGCCTCCGGCGGCCCGAGCACGGCGGTGTAACGGCGCCCGCCACCCGGGAACCCCGGCGCCCTGAGCATCGCCTGCCAACGCTTGTTCGCCTCCCGCATCCCCGCCCGGGTCTCCCCCAGCCGGCGGACCGCGTCCTCGACCAACTCCGGCCGGAAGTCCGCCATCCGCCGCAGCAGGACCAACTGGAACTCCGTCACCCCGAACCCGTGCACCCCGGCAGGTTACCGGGCGGGCCGCCCCTGACCGGGTGAACTGGCCCTGACCGGGCGGGCTGCCCCTGACCGGCCGGACACGACCGTCGGTCAGCCGAGGCCGCCGGGGCCGGTCGGGTACGGCGCGAAGGTGCTGCTGTGCTCGTCCACGGCGAGCGGACGGCCGATCGGCGGGGCGGAGCGCTGTGGGCAGGCCGCCCGTTCGCAGACCTTGCAGCCGAGGCCGATCGGCGTGGCCGCGGCCTCGTCGGTGAGATCGAGACCAGCCGAGTACACCAGGCGCGAGGCGTGCCGCAGTTCGCAGCCCAGGCCGAGGGCGAAGGTCTTGCCGGGGCGCCCCCAGCCGCCGGGCGAACGGGTGACGGCGCGGGCGGTCCACAGGTAGCGGCGGCCGTCCGGCATCGCGGCGACCTGGACGTGCACCCGGCCCGGGGCGGCGAAGGTCTCGTAGACGTTCCACAACGGGCAGGTGCCGCCGGTGCGGGAGAAGTGGAAGTCGGTGGCGGACTGCCGCTTGGAGACATTGCCCGCCCGGTCGACCCGGACGAAGGAGAACGGCACCCCGCGCAGACCCGGCCGCTGCAGGGTGCTGAGCCGGTGGCACACCGTCTCGTGGCCGACCGAGAAGTGGTCGGCGAGGTGCTCCAGGTCGTAGCGGGACGTCTCCGCCTCGTCGTGGAACACCCGGTAGGGCAGCACCAGCGCGGCGGCGAAGTAGTTCGCCAGCCCGATCCGGGTGAGCGCGTGCGCCGGCGCGCCCTCCGGGCCGTCCTGCGCGGCGAGTTCGGTGAGCAGCGCGTCGTGTTCGAGGTAGCCGAGCTGGGTGGCGAGCCGGAAGGCCTGCTGGCCGGGCCGCAGCCGGGGCGACAGGTGGAGGGTGCGGCCGACCGGGTCGAAGTGGTGCAGCCGGTCGTCCTTCCCGCCCGGCCCGGTGCTCACCCGGACGGAGTGCGCCTCGGCCAGCCGGTCGGTCAGCGCGGTCCGCACCCGGCCCCGGCGGACCCCGATGCGCTTCGCCAACTCCTCCGCCGCCCGGTCGAGTTCGTCGACGTAGTTGGCCCGCCGGTAGAAGAATTCGCGGACCTGCTCGTGCGGAGTGCGGGCCTCGGTCAGGCCCGCGGCCGGACCGCGGTCCTCGGCCAGGACGGCGAGCTGCTCGGCGGCGGTGCGGCGGCGGCGGTCCACGTCGAGCAGCAGGGCGGCCACCGCGGGCAGCCGCTGGGCCAGTTCGGCGAGGTCCCCGGCGGTGATCCGCCCGGCAGCGACCTCCTCGCCCAGGGAGTCGCGCAGTTCGGCGGTGAGCCGGGCGGTGTCGGGCGGGGCGAAGTAGCCGGCCTCCACGCCGAACGCCTCGGTGAGCCGCAGCAGGACCGGGACGGTCAGCGGGCGGGCGTCGTGCTCCAGTTGGTTGAGGTAGCTGGGCGAGAGGTCGAGGAGCCGGGCGAGGGCGGCCTGGCTGAGGCCGCGCTCCTCGCGCAGCCGGCGCAGCCGCGCCCCGGCGAAGGTCCTGCCCATGTGTCCCGGCCTCCCTGGTCGACGGGCGCCCACCCTAGCCGTTCGGGCCCGCCCCGGTCTTCGCAGACTTCACCGATTCACTGTTCCGGCTTCGCAGAACTTGGCACCCGTCCAGCGGTGACGGCGCCCCCGTCGGCCTGCCAGAGTCGTGCCGCGGCCGGGTCCCGAACCCGGACGGCACCAACCACCGGCCGGACGTCGGGTGTTGGCGCCCGTCCCCGGCGGATCCACGTCCCGCGGTGCAGCACCGCCCGCCCGGTACCCCGGCCGCGCCCGCCCTCCTGGTGGCGGGCATCACATCCTTCGCAGCACCACACCCTTTGCAGCACCACATTCTTCGCAACACACGGCAACGAGCCCGGGAGCGGATCACCATGACCGAGTCGGTACGGCAGCAGCAGGAGCGGCGCGCGGCGGAACTGGCCGCCCGGTGGGCGTCCGACCCGCGCTGGGCGGGCATCGAGCGCAGCTACACGGCGGCGGACGTGGTCCGCCTGGCCGGGACGGTCCGCGAGGAGCACACCCTCGCCCGGCGCGGCGCCGAGCGCCTGTGGCAGCAGCTGCACGAGCAGGACTACATCCACGCCCTCGGCGCGCTCACCGGCGGCCAGGCCGTCCAGATGGTGAAGGCCGGGCTGCGGGCGATCTACCTGTCAGGCTGGCAGGTCGCGGCCGACGCCAACCAGGCCGGGCAGACCTACCCCGACCAGAGCCTCTACCCGGCCAACTCGGTCCCGCAGGTGGTGCGCCGGATCAACAACGCGCTGCTGCGCGCCGACCAGATCGACGCCGCCGAGGGCACCGACGGCGGCCCGGACTGGCTGGTGCCGATCGTCGCCGACGCGGAGGCGGGCTTCGGCGGCCCGCTGAACGCCTTCGAGCTGACCAAGGGCATGATCGCGGCCGGTGCGGCGGGCATCCACTACGAGGACCAGCTGGCCTCCGAGAAGAAGTGCGGCCACCTGGGCGGCAAGGTGCTCGTCCCGACCGCGCAGCACATCCGCACCCTCAACTCCGCCCGGCTCGCGGCCGACATCGCCGACGTGCCGACCCTGATCGTCGCCCGCACCGACGCGCTCGCGGCCAATCTGCTCACCACCGACGTGGACGAGCGCGACGCCCGCTTCTGCACCGGCGAGCGCACCGCCGAGGGCTTCTACCGGGTCGAGCCGGGCATGGCTCCGGTGATCTCCCGCGGCCTCGCCTTCGCCCCGTACGCGGACCTGATCTGGGTGGAGACCGGCACCCCGGACCTCGCTCAGGCCCGGGAGTTCGCCGAGGCGATCAAGGCCGAGCACCCGGACCAGATGCTGGCCTACAACTGCTCGCCCTCCTTCAACTGGAAGGCCGCGCTGGACGACGACCAGATCGCCAAGTTCCAGCGGGAGTTGGGCGCGATGGGCTACCGGTTCCAGTTCATCACCCTGGCCGGCTTCCACGCGCTCAACCACTCGATGTTCCAGCTGGCGCGCGGCTACGCCGAGCACGGCATGACCGCCTACGTCGACCTCCAGGAGGCCGAGTTCGCCGCCGTGCCGGACGGCTACACCGCCGTCAAGCACCAACGCGAGGTCGGCACCGGCTACTTCGACCAGGTGAGCACGGCGCTCAACCCCAACGCCGAGACGCTCGCCCTGACCGGCTCCACCGAGGCCGAGCAGTTCCACTGAGCCACCCCGGCGGGCTCGTCGGGGACGAGCCGCCGTCCACCCCACCGCCCGGGGCCCCGTTGAGGGACGGGGCCCCGGGCACCTCCCTCCGCCTCCAGGAGAACCGGATGAGCCTGCCCACCCGTATCGAGGTCCTCGGCGCCACCGAGGACCGCTTCGAGGAGGTCCTCACCCCCGAGGCCCTCGCCTTCGTCGCCCGCCTGCACCTCCCCTTCGCGGCCCGCCGCACCGCGCTGCTCGCCGAGCGGCGG
>NZ_JZWY01000692.1:0-13890 GCF_000966955.1 Streptomyces sp. NRRL S-495 | reverse complement strand
CGGCGCCGGGCCGAGGCCCTCGCCGCCGGCGGCACCCTGGACTTCCTACCGGAGACCCGCGCCGTCCGGGAGGACGACAGCTGGCGGGTGGCCGGTGCCGGACCGGGCCTGCACGACCGCCGGGTGGAGATCACCGGCCCCCCGGAGCGCCGGATGGCCGTCAACGCGCTCAACTCCGGCGCCAAGGTGTGGCTCGCCGACTTCGAGGACGCCACCTCCCCCACCTGGCACAACCTCGTCACCGGCCAGCTCAACCTGATCGACGCGATCGAGCGCCGGATCGACGACACCACGGCCGGGGGCAAGCGGTACTACGTCGGGAACGACCCGGCCACCATCGTCGTCCGCCCCCGCGGCTGGCACCTCGACGAGCACCACCTGCTGATCGACGGCCGTCCGGCGATCGGCGCCCTGGTCGACTTCGGCCTCTACCTGTTCCACTGCGGACGGCCGCAGATCGCGGCCGGTTCCGGCCCCTACTTCTACCTCCCCAAGCTGGAGAACCACCTGGAGGCCCGGCTCTGGAACGACGTGTTCACCGTCGCCCAGGCCGAGTTGGGCATCCCGCACGGCACCATCCGCGCCACCGTGCTGATCGAGACCGTCACCGCCGCCTTCGAGATGGACGAGATCCTCCACGAACTGCGCGAGCACGCCGCCGGCCTCAACGCGGGCCGCTGGGACTACCTGTTCAGCCTGATCAAGAACTTCGCCCAGCACGGGCCGAGGTTCGTCCTGCCCGACCGCGCCTCCCTCACCATGACCCAGCCGTTCATGCGCGCCTACACCGACCTGCTGGTGCGCACCTGCCACCGGCGCGGCGCGCACGCCATCGGCGGCATGGCCGCGGCGGTCCCGCAGCGCGACCCGGACGCCAACGAAGCGGCCCTCACCCGGGTCCGCGCCGACAAGGAACGCGAGGCCGGGGACGGCTTCGACGGCTCCTGGGTGGCCCACCCGGGCCTGGTCGGCACCTGCCGCACCGCCTTCGACGCCGTGCTCGGCGACCGGCCGCACCAGCTCGACCGAGGCCGCGAGGACGTCGAGGTCACCGCCGCGGACCTGCTCGGCGTCCACCGGCTCTCCGTCGGCCTGCCCACCGAACAGGGGCTGCGCGCCAACGTCGCCGTCGCCCTGCGCTACCTCACCGCCTGGCTCGGCGGCACCGGCGCGGTCGCCGTGTTCGGCCTGATGGAGGACGTCGCCACCGCCGAGATCGCCCGCTGCCAGCTCTGGCAGTGGCAGCACCACTGCACCCGGCTCACCGGCGGCTCGCTCGCCACCCCGGACCTCGTGCGACGGCTGATCGACCGGGAACGGGCCACCCTGCTCACCGAGGGCACCGACCCGACGCTGCTGGACGACGCGACCCGGATCCTCGTCGACACCGCCCTCGGCGCCGAGCTGCCCGCCTTCCTCACCACCGAGGCGTACGCCCGCCACCTCGTCCGCACCACCGTCACTGCGGCCACCACCGCCACCACCGCCGTCTGACGCCGCTCCCGGAAAGGCACGCCATGAACGACATCCGACGGGTCGCCGTCGTCGGCGCCGGACAGATGGGCGCCGGCATCGCCGAGGTCTTCGCCCGCGCAGGCCTGGACACCATCGTCTGCGAACACGGCTCCGCCGCCCTGCGCGCCGCCCGCACCCGGATCGACCGCTCCCTGCACCGCGCCGTCGACCGCGGCCGCCTCAGCGAGCAGCAGCGCACCGACGCCTGGGCGCACCTGCTGTTCGCCGACGACCTCGAAGCCCTGGCCGACCGCCAACTCGTGGTCGAGGCCGTCGTCGAGGACGAACGCGTCAAGACCGACGTGCTCGGCGCCATCGACAAGGTGCTCGCCGCCGACGACGCCGTCCTCGCCACCAACACCTCCGCCATCCCGGTCACCCGCCTCGGCATCGCCACCGGCCGGGCGGCCAACGTCCTCGGCCTGCACTTCTTCAACCCCGCCCCGGTCATGCCCCTGGTCGAACTGGTCTCCTCCCTGCACACCGACCCGACCGTCCTCAACCGCGTGCACACCTTCGCCGAGGACGTGCTCGGCAAGCACGTCGTCCGCTCCCGCGACCGCGCCGGCTTCGTCGTCAACGCCCTGCTGATCCCCTACCTCCTCTCCGCGATCCGCCTCGCCGAAGCCGGCCACGCCACCGCCCAGGACATCGACGCCGGCATGGTCCACGGCTGCGCCCACCCCATGGGCCCGCTCCAACTCGTAGACCTCATCGGCCTCGACACCGTCCAGGCCATCGCGAAGTCGATGTACGAGGAGTACAAGGAGCCCCTCTACGCACCCCCGCCCCTCCTCACCCGCATGGTCGAAGCGGGCCTCCTCGGCCGCAAGACCGGCCGGGGCTTCCACCCCCACCGGTCGAACTGAGCGAGGGCGCGCCGAGCGACCCAGTGCCGCGTCAGGGGCAGGACTCGCCGAACTTGACGGCCTTGACCGTCACCGGCTGCCCGCTCAGGGCGGCACCGGGCGCCGGATCCTGCGCGCACACCTGCCAGTTCGACTGCACGATGATGATCCGGTTCTGCGCCGTGGCGTCCTTCGCGCTGATCGATGTCGCCCGGTCCAGGGAGTCGTGCACCACGGACACGGCCTTGCCCCTGAAATCGGGCATCGTGGCGCCGGCCTTCGTGGGACCGCCCGCACCCTGGTCCTGCGCGGGGCACTGCTCGTCCAACTTCACCGCGCCCATGTCGATCTTCGTACTGGTGGCCTGCTCTCCCGGCCCCGGCGTCTGGGTGCAGACCTTCCAGTTCCGGTCGTCGATCTGGTTGCGGGACCGGCCGAGCGCGTCATGACTCGTGAGCAGATAGAAGCCCGCCTTCTGGGCGGCGTCCTGGGCGGACTGCAGACCCATGCCGACAAAGGCGGGAAGTGCGGCGGCCTTCGCCTGGCCAGAGGCGGGAGCCGGTGCGGCAACTGGCGGCGCTCCGGGCGTGGTTGCCGACGGCGCGGCGGAAGTCCGCCCACTGCTGCCGACGGTGTCCGCCGGCTCGCACGCGGCGAGTGCGGCGACGGCCAGGCCGGCGGCGACGGAGGTGAGGAGGGTGCGGCGCATGTGATCCCCAGAGGTGCGGTGGCTGCTGTGGGGACCGTAGCGGCAGGGGCTCGCCATGTGTGGGCAATGTGATGGACCTGTGACCAGCACCCCTGTCCGACGTCAGCCGAACCGCACCACTGCGGTACTGCCGCGCGAAAGCACCCGCGCGTACTCGTCCTGACCGTCACCGAGCGAGCGGTAGCGCAGAACCGGATCACCGGCTCGCACCAGGGCGGTGGCACACCCGAGGCACCACGGCCTTGGCGGCTCCACCTCGATGTCCTCGATCACCGCGGGTGCGGCATGGCAGTTCGCACAGTCCGTCATCCGATCCTCCATGGCCAGGACCACATGGAGCCACGCCGGGTGCAGCCCCACCGGCCTTTTATGGTCCAGCAGACGCTCGCCGATCCGCAAACCCGACCGCGGGGCTCCTGGCACTGCCGGTCAGCGGCCCGCACCGGCGAGGCGGTGCGGGCCGAGGTAGTAGGAGAGCGCCGCGTGCGAGGGACCGTCCGGGATCCCGCCCGTGACCAGGAGGTCGATCACCTCGACCTCCGGCAGCCACTCCACCCGGGCCGCCTCGGAGATGTCCTGCGGCTCGCCGATCCGGGTGCAGCCGGTGACGTGGTACGACCGGAAGTGGGCGTCACTGATCCCGGACATGGCGTCGTACTCGGTCAGCAGCTCGACGCGGCCGGGCCGCCAGCCGGTCTCCTCCTCGACCTCGCGGGCGATCGCCTCGGCAGGCCCCTCTCCCGGGTCCGCCCAGCCGGCCGGGACCTCCCAGCCCCAGCGACCGGTGATGAAGCGGTGCCGGTGGATGAGCAGGAAGCGGCCGTTGCCATCGGTGACTACGGCCGTGGTGGAGGCTCGTGGCATCCGGACGACGTGGTGCTCGATCCGCCCGGTCCCGGGGATGTCGACCTCGTCCAGCCACAACTCGACCCACGACGACTCGTAGACCCGTCGCCGACCGTGGACCGGCCACTCCGCTCCCGCCACCGGGCACTCCTCCCACACGCAGGATCCGACGATCCGACCCTCTCATGAGCGCTGAGCGGGACGGCACGGATCGATCCCCCCAAGCCCGTTAGGCTGCCGGTATGACGATCAAGGCTGTGGTGTTCGACGTCGGGGAGTGCCTGGTCGACGAGACCCGGGAGTACGGTGCCTGGGCCGACTGGCTGGGCGTGCCGAAGCACACGTTCGTCGCCCAGTTCGGCGCGGTCATCGCCCAGGGTCGTGACTACCGGGACACGTTCCAGGTATTCCGGCCCGGGTTCGATCTGTACGCCGAACGCGAGCGCCGCGCGGAGGCCGGCGTGCCGGAGACCTTTGACGAGGGGGACCTGTACCCGGACGTTCGCCCCGCCTTCGCCGAACTCCGCACGGTCGGACTGCACCTGACGATCGCCGGCAACCAGACCGTGCGAGCGGGCAGGATCCTCCGCGAACTCTTCACCGACGACGTCGATCTGATCGGCACCTCCGACGACTGGGGCGCGTCGAAGCCGGACCCTGGCTTCTTCCGGAAGGTGGCCGAGGTCGTCCCGGCCGAACCGGGAGAGATCCTCTATGTCGGCGACCGACTCGACAACGATGTGCTTCCGGCCCGGGCCGCAGGGATGCAGACGGCGTTGATCCGCCGCGGGCCGTGGGGCTGGATCCAGCAGCACGACCCGGCGACCACGCGGGCCACCTTCCGGATCGACTCGCTCCTCGACCTGCCGAGGCTGATCGCGACGGCCAACTGATCGTTCCAGAACGAGATCTTGGTCTGGCCTCTCGGCTGAGATGGTGCTCGGTGGTGCGACGGAACCACTCGCCTTGCCTGCGCGTTGGCTCGACAGGACTGTAGGGGAGAACCTTGTCGAACGTGAGCTTCCCGTCGACGCGGGCGCTCGGACGCGGGGCGGCCTGGTACCGCGGGGACTGCCACGTCCACTCCGTCCACTCGGACGGGGAACTAACCCCTGAAGAGTTGGCCGTTCGGGCGCACGCCGCCAGGCTCGACTTCATCGCGACGACGGAGCACAACTCACCCGCGGCCCCCGGTGCATGGGGACATCTTGCCGCTGATGACTTCTTGATCCTTCTCGGCGAGGAAGTGACCACGAAGACCGGGCACTGGCTCGCGCTCGGCATCAACCCCGGCCAGGTCGTCGACTGGAACCACCAGGTCAGGGACGGGCTGATCGATCAGTGCCTGGACCAGGTGCATCGAGCAGGGGGCCTGTGCGTGGCCGCGCACCCGCATGCGCCCTACCCGTCGGGCGACTTCATGTTCCCCTTCCAGGGATTCGACGTGGTGGAGGTATGGAACGGCCTGTGGTCCTCGGACCGGCCCTGGAACGCCGACAACGAGGCGGCCCTGGCGGAGTGGGGGCGGAGCCTCGCGGCAGACATCCGTACGGGCTCGTGGCGACCGGCGATGGGCAACAGCGACACCCACTTGGAAGGGCAGATCGGCATCCCTCACACCGTGGTCTTCGCCGAGGAGCTGAGCACCGAGGCGGTCCTGGCCGGAATCCGCGCCGGCCGCAGCTGGATCGCGGAGTCGGCGGACGTGGACGTGTCGTTCACCGCCGCTGTCGAAGGTCGCGTTGCGGGGGTGGGAGAACGTCTCGCCACTCATGGTGGGCAGGTGGAAGCGCGGGCAGCAGTACGAGGTGTGCCGGCGGGAACCGTCGGCTTCCACACCGATCGGGGGAAGGTTCACCGGGCGTCTCTCCCCGCTGACGGGGCGGGCGTGGTGCAGTGGGACACGACGGCCGAGCACTCGGCGTTCGTCCGCATCGAGGTCCGCCGTCCCGGCGGACACGTCGCCGCACTCACCAATCCGATCATCCTGACCTGACTGCTCGCTTCACCGCACGGTGCGCAGGCGACGGAGGCAGCTGAGGCTGCAGGCCGGTTCGAGCAGGCCCTGACGGAGATCGGCGCGTCGTTCGTAGCGGATCCGGAGCCGTTTGAACCGGTGAAGCCGGGCGAGGGCCCGTGCGGGTGCGGTGGTTGGGGTCGACGGTGAGGGGGTTGGTGACCGGGGGCGACGGCGAACTCGGCGGTGCGTTGGCCGTGGCCGCCGCGGGAGACCGTCGATGGGCTTCGACACCCAGGTGTTCACGCCGATCCTCATGATGAGCCGGATCACCAGCTGGACGACCCACGGCTCCGAACAGCTCGCCCACAGCACGCCGACCCGCGGGCCGCACGCCTGCTACTACGGCCCGGCCCCCGGTCGGTGGGGCCGGTCGGGTCGGCGTGCTCCCGACCGGGCAGAATCGTGGGCATGCGGCACATCAACGTCATCGGCATCGGTGCGGGCGACCCGGACCACCTCACCCTGCAGGCGGTCAAGGCCATCGCCCGCACCGACGTGTTCCTCCTCCTCGACAAGAACGAGCAGCGCCAGGACCTCATGCGGCTGCGCCGGCGGATGATCGAGGAGCACGCCCGGCCCGGTCACCGGGTGGTCGAGGTGCCGGACGCCGAGCGCGACCGGAGTACTCCGGCCTACACCGAGGCCGTCCAGGACTGGCGCCGCCGCCGGGCCGAGCTGGTCGGCCGGCTGGTCGGCGAGGAGCTGGGGCCGGACGGCATCGGCGCGCTGCTGGTGTGGGGCGACCCCAGCCTGTACGACAGTGTGACGGCCGTACTGGACGAGGTGCTGGCGGCGGACCCCGGCGCGTTCACCTACGAGGTGGTGCCGGGCATCAGCAGCGTCTCGGTGCTCGCCGCCCGGCACCGCACCACCCTCACCCGGGTCGGCCGCCCGGTGCGGATCACCACCGCGCGCCGGCTGGCCGCCGAGGGCTTCCCGCCGGGTGCCGAGGACACGGTGGTGATGCTCGACGGGCAGGCCGCCTTCGGCCGGATCGACCCCGCAGGCGTGCACATCCACTACGGCGCCTACCTGGGCGGGGAGGACGAGATCCTGGTCTCCGGTCCGCTCGGCGAGGCGGCGCCGGAGATCGCCCGGCTGCGTGCGGAGGCCCGCGAGCGCAAGGGGTGGATCATGGACACCTATCTGCTGCGCCGCACCGAGGACTGACCCCACGCCGCCGCCCCGCCCCGCCCCGGTCCGTGACGGCCAGGGCGGAGCGGGCGGAGTCGGGTCAGCCCGCGAGTTCCTCGCGCAGGCGGCGGGCGGCGCCGACCAGGCTGTCCAGGGAGGCTCGGGTCTCCGCCCAGCCGCGGGTCTTCAGGCCGCAGTCGGGGTTGACCCAGAGCCGCTCGGCCGGGATCGCGGCCAGGCCCGCCCGCAGCAGGGAGAGCGCCTCCTCGGTGCTCGGCACGCGCGGGGAGTGGATGTCCCAGACGCCCGGTCCGACCTCGCGCGGGTAACCTGCGGCAGCCAGTTCATCGGCCACCTGCATGTGGGAGCGGGTCGCCTCCAGCGAGATCACGTCCGCGTCGAGCTCCTCGATCGCGGTCATGATCGCGCCGAACTCGGCGTAGCACATGTGGGTGTGCACCTGGGTGTCGGCGCGGACGCCGGAGGTGGCCAGCCGGAAGGACTCGGTGGCCCAGTCCAGGTACGCCGGGCGGTCCGCCGCACGCAGCGGCAGGGTCTCCCGCAGGGCCGGTTCGTCGACCTGGACGACGGCGGCGCCGGCGGCCTCCAGGTCGGTGACCTCGTCGCGCAGGGCGAGGGCGACCTGGCGGGCGGTGTCGCCGAGCGGCTGGTCGTCACGGACGAAGGACCACGCGAGCATGGTGACCGGGCCGGTGAGCATGCCCTTCACCGGGCGGTCGGTGAGGTCCTGGGCGAAGCGGAACCAGTCGACGGTCATCGGGTGCGGGCGGGAGATGTCCCCGGCGAGCACCGGCGGACGCACGTAGCGGGTGCCGTAGGACTGCACCCAGCCGTGCCGGGTGGCGAGGTAGCCGGTGAGCTGCTCGGCGAAGTACTGGACCATGTCGTTGCGTTCGGGCTCACCGTGCACCAGGACGTCCAGGCCGGCCTTCTCCTGGTAGGCGATCACCTCCCGGACCTCGGCCTCCATCCGCTCACGGTACGCGGCGGCGTCGATCCGACCGGCCGTCAGATCGGCGCGGGCGACGCGCAGTTCGGTGGTCTGCGGGAAGGAGCCGATGGTGGTGGTCGGCAGCAGCGGCAGGCCGAGCCGGGTGCGCTGGGCCTCGGCGCGCTGCGGGTAGGCCTGCGGGCGGCGGGCGTCGTCCGCGGTGACGGCCGCGGTGCGGGCGCGCACGGCCGGGTCGCGGGTGATCGGCGAGCCGGCCCGGGAGGCCAGGTCGGCGCGGTTGGCGGCGAGGTCGGCGGTGATCGCGCCGGTGCCCTCGTGCAGTCCGCGGGCGAGCAGGGCGACCTCGGCGGCCTTCTGCCGGGCGAAGGCGAGCCAGCGGGCGATCTGCGGATCGACGTCGCGCTCCAGGGCGGCGTCGATCGGCACGTGCAGCAGGGAGCAGGACGGCGCGACGTCGACGCGGTCGGCGAGGCCGAGCAGGGTCGCCAGGGTGGCGAGCGACTTCTCCAGGTCGTTGATCCAGATGTTGCGCCCGTCGACGACGCCCGCGACCAGCCGCTTGCCCGGCAGGCCGCCCACGGCGGCGAGGTCGTCCAGATTGGCGGCGGCCGGTCCGGTGAAGTCCAGCGCCAGGCCCTCGACAGGTGCCTTGGCGAGCACCGGCAGGGCCTCGCCGAGGCGGTCGAAGTAGCTGGCGACCAGCAGCTTCGGCCGGTCGTTGAGCGCGCCCAGCTCTCGGTAGGCGCGGGCGGCGGTGTTCAGTTCGGCGGGGGTGCGGTCCTGGACGAGGGCGGGCTCGTCCAGCTGCACCCACTGCGCGCCGGCCGCCTTCAGCGCGGCGAGCAGTTCCGCGTAGACCGGCAGCAGCCGGTCGAGCAGGGTGATCGGCTCGAAGTCCGCCGCCACTCCGGGGGCGGGCTTGGCGAGCAGCAGGTAGGTGACCGGGCCGACCAGCACCGGCCGGGCCCCGTGGCCGAGCGCGAGCGCCTCGGCGAGTTCGCCGACCGCCTTGGCCGGGTTCGCGACGAAGACCGTGTCGGGCCTCAACTCGGGGACCAGGTAGTGGTAGTTGGTGTCGAACCACTTGGTCATCTCCAGCGGCGCGACGTCCTGGGTACCGCGCGCCATGGCGAAGTACCCGTCGAGCGGGTCGGCGTCGACGGCGGCCCGGTGGCGGGCCGGGATCGCGCCGACGGCGACCGTGGTGTCGAGCACGTGGTCGTACAACGAGAAGTCACCGGTGGGGACTTCGCGCACACCGGCCTCGGCGAGCTGCTGCCAGTTCTCCCGGCGCAGCTCGGTGGCGGCGGCGCGGAGGGCGTCGGCGGTGACGGTGCCCTTCCAGTAGCCCTCGATCGCCTTCTTGAGCTCCCGGTTCCGGCCCTGGCGGGGGTAGCCGTGCACGGTCGCCCGGGTGGCCGCGGCTGCGGACTTCGCTGTCAAGGGACTCTCCTTCGCGAGTCTTGCTCCTCAAGGTGCCCGCTGACGGGACGAGGGCGCGAAGGGACGACGAGCCGGACGGTGGCCGCCGTGGACGGGCGTGCCTCAACCGCCTGCTGTGGTCGCCGACCCGCCCTCGAGGTCATCGGACAGCCGCCCGCGGATCCTCCGCGGACGGGCAGCGGGCAGGTCTTCGGACTCGCGGGCACGCTCGCCCTCGTCGAGGGCGGACACCTACTGGCCGTCGCTTCCCGGGCCCGGCTCGGGCCCAGTGCGTATGACGGCGGTCGTTCCCGCTCACCGCTGCGGGGCAGTCCCGGACTGGCCAGTCGAAAGGCGTCACCGGGTTCCCTCTTACGACGCCGTGCCTGGCGGGCAGGGCGAACCAGCTACGGGGCCAGCCTAGAGGCAAACCGCCGGTCGGGGCAGTGGATTCCACCGTGGTGTCCACGGGTCGGGACCGGCAGGGCCGGCCGGTGTCAGTCGGGCTGGAAGAACGCGAGCATCTTCCGGGCGGCGTCCGGCGCCCGCAGCATCGCCTGCATGTCCGTGGACATCCGGGCGGCAGCGGCGGTGCGTTCGAACATCTCGCGTTCGTACTCCTCGACGGCGGCCGGGAGGTCGTCCGGGTGCGCGGCGAGCGCGAGGCCGAGCAGGGCGCCGTCGAGCAGCGCCATGTTGGCGCCCTGTCCGATCGGCGGCATCAGGTGCGCGGCGTCGCCGACCAGCGTGACATCCGGCGTCGACGGCCAGGTCAGGCCGACCGGGAGCGTGGTGATCGACCGCGGCACGATGGTGTCGTCGCAGGCCGCGATCAGCGCGGTGAAGCGCGGGTCCCAGCCGGGGAGCAGGTCGATCAGCCGCGCCCGGGCGGCGGCCGGGTCGTCGAACGGGATCCCGCTGGTGGCGAACCAGTCCTCGGCGGTGTCGTAGAAGCCGAGGCCGATGCGGACCCGGCCGTCGCCGTTGCGCTGCGCGGCCAGGGACAGTCCGTCGCCGAGCACCCAGTAGGTGCCGCGTCCGACCATCGCCGCGAGCTCGGGGTGGGTGCGGTCGATGTCGGGGATGCCGACCTCGACCACGTTGTGGCCGGTGTGCGCCGGGCGGGCGTCGGTGAGCAGCGCGCGGACCCGGGAGTTCGCGCCGTCCGCGCCGACCAGCAGCTCGTACGTCGCGCTGCTGCCGTCGGCGAAGCGCAGCAGGCCGCTGTCGGCGGACTCGAACGCCTGCCCCCAGCGCACCACGCCCTCGGGGAGGGAGTCCAGCAGCAGGTCGCGCAGGTCGGCGCGGTCGACCTCGGGCCGCGCGAGCGGGGCGTCGTCGGGCGTGTCCTCCTGGAGCAGCAGGGTGCCGTCCGGCTCCAGCAGGCGCATGTCCTGGCCCTCGCCGCGGGCGATCGCGAAGAACTCGGCGAGCAGACCGGCCTCGCGCAGCGCCCGCTGGCCGGAGTGGATGTCGAGCATGCCGCCCTGGCCGCGCGCGTGGCGTGACGACTCGCGTTCGTGGACGACGCAGTCGATGCCGTTCACGTGCAGCACCCGGGCGAGCGCCAGGCCGCCGAGGCCGGCTCCGACGATGGCGATGGTCATGATTGCCTCCCCCTTCGATACAACCCCGGTGCATCTCGATACACCGTACTGGTCGATACACTGTATCTGCCGATGCGCTGTATGGTGAGCGGCATGTTGGTGTGGGAGAGGCCGGAGCCGCCGAATAGACCCGTGCCCGCCCCGTTGAGCCGGGACCGGATCGTGCGAACGGCGATCCGGCTGGCCGACGCGGACGGCCTGGACGCGGTGTCGCTGCGCAAGGTCGCCACCGAGCTGGACGTCCGCCCGATGCGGCTGTACGGCTACATCGCGAGCAAGGAGGAGCTGCTCGACCTGATGGTCGACGCCGTCCACGCCGGGGTCCGGCCGACCGGCGACCACTGGCGGGAGGTGCTCCGGTCCCATGCCGAAGCCACCCGGAGCGCCGCCCACGAGCACGAATGGCTCGCCGATCTGCTGGGCGGCCGACCCCAGCTCGGGCCGGAGGCACTGGCCGGCGGGGAGACCCTGGTGGCCGCACTGGGCGACCTCCATGTGGACGCTGTCATGCCGGTGGTCGCCGCGGTCAAGGCGTACGTGATCGGCGCGGTGCGGCGGGAGATCGCCGAGCGGCGGGCCGAGCGGGCCACCGGGATGGACGAGAAGCAGTGGCAGCGCTCACTCGGGCCCTACCTGGAACGCACCTTCGCCACCGGCAGGTTCCCCGCGCTGGCCACGGTGGTGCGCGATGCCGCCCACCTCGACGCCGACCGCACCTTCCGGATGGGCCTCGACTTCGTGCTCGACGGCATCGAGGCCCACCTCTCGCGGTGAGGTGACGCCCTGCACAGGCGCCGGGCGGAGCGACTCCCCCGGCGGGGCCTCGAAGCGCACGGTCGGCTCGAAGTTGGCCCGCCGGGCGGCGCGTCGGAAGACGGTCAGGACGGCGGGGCCGACCACGAGGACGGCCACGAAGGTGGTGACGGCGCGACCGGTGTCCCAGCCGAGCGAGGTCGCCACGTCGAAGAGCAGGTAGCGGTGCCACTGCTCGGTGAACGGCAGCCCGGGCAGGTAGGCGATCGAGCTGTTGGGGTCGGTCGAGAACGGCCAGAAGGAGAGGTTCAGCAGGAAGCCGAACAGGTAGCCGGAGAAGGCCCCGTAGACGGCCAGCATCGGCACCTCCCAGCGCCGCCGCAGGCGCGGCAGCAGCCCGGCGAGCAGGCCGACGAACGCGCAGCCGAACATCTGGTACGGCATCCAGGGGCCGACCCCGCCGGTCAGCAGGGCGGAGGCGAACAGCGAGGTGCAGCCGAGGGTGAAGCCGAAGCCCGGGCCGAAGACCCGGCCGGCGAGGACGAGGACGAAGAAGACCGTCTCGACTCCCGCCGTCCCCGCGCCGAGGGGGCGAAGCCCCGCATTGACGGCGGAGAGCACGCCGAGCATGGCGAGGGCCTTGGCGTCGATGCCGCCCGCCGAGATCTCCGCGACGACCACGGCGAGCACCAGGAGCATCAGCGCGCCGAAGATCAGCGGCGGGGCGTAGGAGGAGCCGAACTTCCCCGGGGCGACGACGAACGGCCAGGTGAAGGCGACGAGCCCGATGAACGCGGCAAGCGCCACGACCACCCGGGCCCGGCCGGGGATCCGGACGGCGGTCACCGGGCGACCCCTGCGGATTCGAGCGCCTCCGCGACCTGATCGATCGTCAGATAGTGCAGTGGGGCAAGGATCTTGGCGACCTGCGGGGCGAAGGTCGGCGAGGCGACGATGACCTCCTCCGTGCGGCCGTCCGCGACGATCTCGCCCTCGGCCATCACCACCACCCGGTCGGCGGCGGAGGCGACGAACTCGACGTCGTGGGTGGAGACCACGACGGTACGACCCTCGGCGGCGAGGGCCGCCACGATGCCGGTGAGCGCCGCCTTCGCGTGGTAGTCGAGGCCGCGGGTGGGCTCGTCCAGCAGCACCACCCTTGGCGCGGCGGCCAGTTGGATCGCCAGCACCAGGGCCAGCTTCTGGCCCTCGGAGAGGTCGCGGGGGTGGGTGTCGTCCGGGATGCCGGGGGCCAGCCGGTCGAGGATCCGGCGCGCGGTCGGCCCGGCCTCCCCTTCCGGCTCGCGGCCCGACTCCAGATCGCTCTGGGCCAGCTCCTGGGCCACCGACTCCAGGTACAGCAGGTCCGTCGGGGTCTGCGGGACGAGCCCCACCAGCCGCCGGGCCTCCGCCGCCGTGACCCGCTTGGGGTCCTTGGGCGGCCTGCCGTCCCCCCGGACCACCCGCACACTGCCGCCCTGCCGGGGCCCGGAGCCCTGGAGGGCCCACAGCAGCGAGGACTTGCCCGAGCCGTTGCGCCCCATCAGGGCCGTGACCTGGCCGGCCCGGAGCTCCAGGCCGACCTCCCGGACGGCGGTCACCGGCCCGTACCGGACCACGATCCGCTCGGCGGACAGCACGGTGTCGCCCTCGGCGCCGCCACGGCGCGCCGCCGGTGCCGGGCGCGCGGCCAGCGTCTCCCGCAGCGGGGCGGCGGCCCGGCGGGCGTCCCGGACGGAGAGCGGCAGTGGGCGCCAGCCGGCCAGCCGGCCGAGCTCGACGACCGGCGGCGCGATCGCGGTGTCCCGGAAGACCTCGGCGGGCGGGCCGTGCACGACGGTGCCGTCACCGGGCAGGTAGGCGACCCGGTCGGCGTACTGGACGACGCGCTCCAGGCGGTGTTCGGCGAGCAGGACGGTCACTCCGAGGTCGTGCACCAGCCGGGTGATCGCGGCGAGCACCTCCTCGGCGGCCGTCGGGTCGAGCGCGGAGGTCGGTTCGTCCAGGACCAGCACCCGGGGGTGGGCGGTGAGCACCGAGCCGATGGCGACCCGCTGCTGCTG
>NZ_JZWY01000691.1:0-5275 GCF_000966955.1 Streptomyces sp. NRRL S-495 | reverse complement strand
CGGTGAGCACCGAGCCGATGGCGACCCGCTGCTGCTGGCCGCCGGACAGCTCGTGGAGCGCGCGGTGGCGCAGGTCGGCGAGTCCGAGCAGGTCGAGGGTCTCCTCGACGCGCTTGCGCATCACCTCCGGCGGGACGGCCAACTGCTCCATCGCGTAGGCGAGTTCCTCCTCCACCGTGTCGGTGACGAAGCCGGCCAGCGGGTCCTGACCCACCACCCCGACCACGTCGGCCAGTTCACGCGGCGGGTGGTGCGCGGTGTCCCTGCCGTCGACGCTGACCCGGCCGCGCAGGGTGCCGCCGGTGAAGTGCGGCACCAGACCGTTCACAGCACCGAGCAGGGTCGACTTGCCGACGCCCGTCCGACCGACCACCAGGCAGAGTTCGCCCTCCGGGACATGCAGGTCGACCTCGCGCAGGACGGGGGCGCCGCGGCCCTCGTACACCACGCCGACCCGGTCGAATCGGATCACTTGCTCACCTCGGTGGTCGTGCGGTCGGACGTGGTGCGGTCGGGCACGGTGCTGCTGGACGTCGTGCGGTGGTGCCCCGTTCCGTCCGTCGGACGCGGCCCGGGCGGGGTCGCCGGCCCGGGACGGCGGCCGGGCGGCGGTGCGATCGCCCCGGCGGCTCCGGCCAGCAGCAGGGCCAGCACCGGGACGATCGGAAGGCTCGGCCAAGTCAGCGGGTACAGCGAAGGATTGAGGTCGGCGGCGTCGTAACCGACGGTCGCGAAGAGC
The DNA here is from genome assembly GCF_000966955.1 of Streptomyces sp. NRRL S-495. Lineage (NCBI taxonomy): Bacteria > Bacillati > Actinomycetota > Actinomycetes > Kitasatosporales > Streptomycetaceae > Streptomyces > Streptomyces sp. NRRL S-495. Next base: position 4,536 of record NZ_JZWY01000691.1, on the reverse strand, counting down.
AGGACGGCGGCGGCGACACCGCAGCCGGCCACACCGAACTCGGCGACCCGCCAACGGTCCGGCCGGTAGCTGGTGCGCCGCACCCGGCGCCCGCCGAGCGCCAGACCCGCCGCGCACAGGACGGCGCCGGCCACCAGCGCGGGAAGTCCCAGGGCGGCGGGGGCGGTTCCGTCCAGCAGGCCGTAGACCCCGGCGCAGAGCCCGCACATGCCGAGCAGCATCAGGGCGCCCGTGGTCCGGCGGGACCGGCGGGTGGCCGTCCCCGCCCGTCCGTAGCCGCGCGAGTCCATCGCGGCGGCCAGGTGCAGCGAACGCTCCAGGGCGTCCTCCAGCACTGGGACGACGATGCTGCGCAGCGCGCGGACCCCCTTGGTCCGGCCCGCCCGCAACCTCCTTGCCCGCGTGACCCGTTGGACGCTCTGCACCAGCTGCGGGGCGACGCTGAGCGACACCGTCACGGCGACACCGAGTTCGTAGAGGGCGCCGGGCAGGACGCGCAGGGCGCGCTTGGGGTTGGCGAGGGTGTTGGCGGCGCCGATGCAGCAGATCAGACAGGCCAGCCGCAGTCCGTCGAAGGCCGCCGAGAGGGTGGCCTCCAGGGAGACCGGGCCGCCGATCTCGATGCCCGCGTACCAGGAGGGGGTGGGGATGTGCGGGAGCGAGAACAGCAGGTGGTCGTGCGGGGTGATACCGGTCGCGAAGACGCAGCGGAAGACCACCCGGATCGCCACGACGGTGAGGGCCAGCCCCAGGTAGTACCCGAAGCCGCGCGCCCACGGGGCGTCGGTGCGACGGGCGGTGACCACGTAGCCGAGCACGGCGAGGACCAGCAGGAGCAGCAGCGGGTTGGTGGTGCGGCTGGCCGCCGTGGCCAGGGCGAGCGCCCAGGTCCACCAGGCGAGCGGGTGCAGGTTCCGCGGGGTCCGTCCGCCTCCTCCGCCCCGTCCGGCCCGCACGGGGCGCGGGGCGTCGGCGGTGCGCCCGTCGAGCATGGCCACCCGGTCACCCGGCCTGTCGGCGACGGCGCTGCGCGGTGACGGCGGTGGCCACGCCGAGCGCCACGACCAGCACGACGCCGACGACGGCCGGGACCATCGACCCGGAGTCGTGCGGGGCGTCGGCGGCCGGAGCCGCGTCCACCACCACGGGGCCGCCCGCGTTCGCCGGCGCCGAGGGACCGGCGTCGGGGGCGGGTGCGGCGGTTTCGGTGTCGGTGGCGGTGGCGGGCGGGGTGTCGGCGGCGGCCGGCTCCGCCGAGGGGTCCTCGGTGGGCGCGGTGGGCACCGCCGGGGCCTCGGGCTCGGGGGCGGTGGGCGCGGGCGCCTCGGCCGGCGGGCTCGCCGGGGTGGTGGCGGGCCGGGTGCCGACGGGGGCTCCGGACGTGCCGCCGGTCGTGCTGCCGGTCGCGGGCGGGCGCTTCGTGACGGGCGCGCCGCCCGAGCCCGCACTGCCGCTGCCCGTGCCACCGGCGGTGCTGCCGCCCGAGGAGCTCGACGAACCCGAGCCGGAGGACGCAGCACCGCCGGTGCCGCCCGAGGAGCCACTCGCGCTCCCGCTCGACGAACCCGAGGAGCCCGAGGAACCCGACGAAGCCGACGCGCCCGACGAACCTGCCGAACTCGTACCGGACGAGCCGCCGTTCGCGCCGCCGGTACTGCCGGTGCTACCGCCGCCACTGCCACCCGAACCCGCAGGCGGCTGGGGCGGTTCGGGAGTCACCGGCGTAGTCCCGCCGCCCGGGGCCGTGTTGTGCGCCCGCAGGGTGTCGGGCGAGACGGAGGGACGGCCCTCGGTGCCCTCGATGTTGGTACCGCCGAAGATCCACAGATCGACGCTGCCGGGCTTCGGCTGATAGCTCATCGCGCCCAACTGGCTGTACGACCAGTCGTTCTGGCCGGGATCGGCGTGCCAGTACGACCAGTACGCCGTGGCCGGCGGCGTCAGGACGCACTTCTCCTGGTCCGGCGCCGGGAACTGCTTGCCCCCCTGGAAGCCGCTGTACCCGATGCGGCAAATGAACGCCGGACCGTCGTGCCCGGTGCCGGTGGTCTTCCAACCGCCCTGGTTGAGCAGGGTGTACCCGGTGGTGGGGGTGGTGCCGCAGGAACGCAGGAGCGGACCGCCCCACTTGCTGAAGTCCACCGCCAGCACCACACCGGACGTGGTCGTGCACTCCTCGATCGGCAGGGGCGAGGCGGCGGCCGGACCGGCGGCCGGACCGACGCCGCCGAACGCGACGGCGAAGGTCAGGGCTGCGGCCGCGGTGAGCCGGCCGAACCGCCGGCTCACCGGTGACGCCCCGGGGCGGTTCCGGTACGGCGCCGGGCGACGAGCACGGCCGCCGCACCGAGCGCGGTCAGCAGCCCGGCGGCTCCGGTGAGCACCAGAGTCTCGGTGCCGGTACTGGCGAGGCCGCCACCGCTGACGGCACCGCTGCCGACCTGGACCGGGACGGCCGCCACCGGTGCGCCGCCACCACGGACGGGCTCATCGATGCCGCCGGCCACGGGGGCGGTGTCGGCCGGCCGGACGGACGTGCCAGGAAGGACGGGAGCACCGGTCACCGTCGGGGAACCGGTGGTGGTCGGCGACGCGGTACCCGTCTGCGTCGCGGTCGGGCTCGGTGTACCCGTCACGGTCGGCGTCGGCGTTGCGGTCGGCGAAGCAGTCGCCGTAGCGGTCGCGGTAGCCGTCGGCGTAGCAGTCGCCGTAGCGGTGGTGGTCGGCGTAGCAGTCACGGTCGCCGTCGCAGTCGCCGTATCAGTCGGCGTAGGCGTAGGCGTCCCGCCCAGGTCCCGCCGCAGCGTCCCGAACGAGACCCCGGTCGCACCGCCCAGCACCTGCGTGGACGCACGCACGTCCGAGCCCCGCTGCCCCTCGGAGGCGACGTTGAACCCGCCGTCGTCGTTCTGCTGACCGGCGAGGAAGTCCAGCGCCTTCGCGATCCCCGCGCCGTGGGCGGACCGGCGGAGCGTCATGCCCTGGACCGCGAGCGCGGCCGAGTTGGTCGAGTCGCCGGCCGCGCCGGGGAAGCCGCCGTCGGCGAGCTGCCGGCCCGCGATCCACGCCACACCCTTGTCGACGGCTACCGCGGCCTCGTCGCCGGGGACGAGGGCGAGCGCCATCACGGCCATCGCGGTGCTGTCCACGTCGGAGTCACCGGTGGCGGGGATCAGGCTGGGCCAGGAGCCGTCGGCGTGCTGGAGGCTCTTCAGGTAGGCGATCGGGGCGGCGGCGTTCGCCGTGTCACCGGCCCGCAGCTGGGCCATGATGCCGAGTGCCTGGGAGAACACCGAGGTGGCCCAGGTGTAGTTGCCGGCGCCCGCGCAGCCGGTGTTGTCGTCGGCCTTGGCGCAGGTGACCGCCGCGAGGGCGGCGATCAGGTCGTGGCCGCCGAAGGCGCGCGGGTCGCGGCCGACGCTCTGGGCGAGCAGCGCCTCCTTGCCGATGGAGCCGCCCCCGGCGTACTCGGTGCCGATCCCGGTCCAGTCGTTGACGGTCCGCTCGTTGGCGTCCTTGCCCTGCCGGTCCAGGAAGTCGACGATCCCGCGCAGCGCGGTGTCGTCCGTGCCGGTGGCGGCGAGGGCGAAGGCCCCGTCGATGGTGAGGCCGAAGTCGGCGAAGGCCGGGAAGGCCTCGTAGTAGTGGCCGTCGATCAGGCGCGCCCGGTCGGTCAGGTAGGCGGTGCCCCTGGCCGGGTCCGGGGTCCTCCCGGCGGGCGGGGTGGTGCCGCCGTCCGGGTTGTGGCGGACGGTGCCGGTCGGGGCCAGGACGGCCTGCTGGGCGCTGGCGTTGGTGAATCCCGCCTTGTGCAGCAGGTTCATGCCGGTGCTGGGGTCGGCATCGCAGCCGCTGTCGATACCGCCGCCCCAGTGACCGAAGTCGACGGCGACGATCGCGCCGGTCGTCGCCGCACAGTCCTCGATCGGGTCAGCGACCGCGGCCCGGGGGTTGCCGAGCAGCACCGTACCGCCCGCCGCGACCGCCACCGCCCCGGTGGCCAACAGGGACACGACTCCCCTGCCTCTGTGCCGCGTACGACTGCTGCTGACCCTCACCGGCTACTCCCTGGTCGATCGACGCGGGTGCAACGGCGCAGCCGGCGACCCCCGACAGGCATGGGGACCGCCATGACCACGTCGTAGTCCGCGACGACGCAAGTACTTCGAGAACAGACCCCCGGTCCAGGCATTCCGGCTCATCCGCCCGGGGGCGGATCTACGGTTGCGGGTCAGCGCCGGATTCGGACCGGCTTCCCCTGGGTGCCGAGGGTGAAAAACCGGTTCATCAGACCACGCTGCCGAAGCGGGAGTCAACGGCACGTCACCTGGATCACAGGCCCTCGTCGGCGCCTGCCCCGTGCTTCTTCCCGCATCGGCGCCGGGTGTCCCGCCGCCCCTGAACGCGCCGACGCCGGTGCCCGGGCCCCCGCCAAAGGGGGCCCGGGCACCGGCGGGCGGGGGTCAGTGGTGCTTGAACTCCGGGGGGCGCTTCTCGGTGAAGGCGGTCATGCCCTCCTTCTGGTCGGCGGTGGCG
>NZ_JZWY01000690.1:0-9431 GCF_000966955.1 Streptomyces sp. NRRL S-495 | reverse complement strand
CATCATGATCGCGGCCGGGGCGGACATCGCGGCGATCGTCGCGGCGGTGGCGAGGGCCTCGGCGAGGAGCTGGTCGGCGGGGACGATCCGGGAGACCAGGCCGGCCCGCTCGGCCTCCTCGGCGTCCATGGTCCGGCCGGTCAGGCACAGTTCCATGGCCTTGGCCTTGCCGATCGCCCTGGTCAGCCGCTGCGAGCCGCCGATGCCCGGGATCACGCCGAGCTTGATCTCCGGCTGGCCGAACTTCGCGGTGTCGGCGGCGATCAGGACATCGCACAGCATCGCCAACTCGCAGCCCCCGCCGAGCGCGTAGCCGGCCACGGCGGCGACGACGGGCTTGCGCAGGGCGCCGAAGCGGTCCCAGGCGGCGAACCAGTCGCCGAGGTAGGCATCGACGAAGTCCAGGGACTGCATCTCCTTGATGTCGGCCCCGGCGGCGAAGGCCCGGTCGGACCCGGTGACGACCACCGCTCCCACCTCCCGGTCCCGGTCGAACTCCTGGGCAGCATCGACGACTTCATTCATCAGCCGGGTATTGAGGGCGTTCAGGGCCTTCGGCCGGTCCAGGGTGATCAGGCCCACCCGGTCGTGGCGTTCGACCCGGATCGTCTCGTAGCTCATGCGGTGTTCTCCCGAAGGGTGGTGATGATGGCCGAGAAGTCCCGCCCGGCGCCGTCGCCCTGGGCGAAGGCGCCGAACAACTCGGCGGCCCGGCGGCCGAGTTCGGCGGGCACGGCGGAGGCGTCGGCCGCGTCGGCGGCCAGACCGAGGTCCTTGGCCATCAGGGCGGCCGCGAAGCCCGCCGGGTAGCCCCGGTTGGCGGGACTGGCCGGGACGGGGCCGGGCACGGGACAGTTGCTGGTGAGCGCCCAGCACTGGCCGGAGGCGGTGGAGGCGACGTCGAAGAGCGCCTGGTGGCTCAGGCCGAGGCTCTCGCCGAGGACGAAGGCCTCGGCGACCGCGATCATCGAGACGCCGAGGATCATGTTGTTGCAGATCTTCGCGGCCTGCCCGGTGCCGGAGTCGCCGCAGTGCACCACCTTGCGGCCCATCGCCGCCAGCACCGGTTCGGCGGCGGCGAAGTCCTCCGCCGCGCCGCCGACCATGAAAGTCAGGCTCGCCGCCTCGGCGCCCGGGACCCCGCCGGAGACCGGGGCGTCCAGGGCCCGGTGGCCGGACGTCCGGGCGAGGTCCCGGGCGGTCCGGGCGTCGCCGACCGCGATGGTGGAGCAGTCGACGAACAGCGCGTCCGCCGCAGCGGCTGTCAACTCCCGGTAGACCTCCAGCACATGGCGTCCGGTCGGCAGCATGGTGAGCACCAGCTCGGCGTCCGCGACCGCCTCGGCGGCCGAGGCGGCGATCCGTACGCCCTGGCCGGCCGCCCGCTCCCGGGCCTCCGGCACCAGGTCGTGGCCGGTGACGGTGTGACCGGCCTTGACCAGGTTGGCGGCCATCGGGCCGCCCATGTTGCCGAGTCCGACGAATCCGATCCGGTGGGTCACCAGCGCTCCAGGGGGGTGAGGTCGGCGAGGCCGAGTTCCCGCTCGCCCAGCGGGGCGAACCAGCGGGCCACGGCGACGGGGTCGACGGCGTCCAGCGTGGCCGGACTCCAGTGCGGTGTGCGGTCCTTGTCGATGACCTGGGCCCGGATGCCCTCGGCGAGGTCCGGGGTGGCCAGGGCCGCGCAGGAGCTCCGGTACTCCTGGTCGAGCACCGCCTCCAGCGGGCCCAGGGCCCGGGCCCGGCGCAGCGCGGCCAGCGTCGCCTTGACCGCCGTCGGCGCGTTGGCGGTGATCCGGTCGGCCGCCTCCTTCGCCTCCGGTTCGCCGCTCGCGCCGAGCCGTTCGAGGATCTCCTCGACGGTGTCGGCCGTGTAGCAGACGTCGATCCACTCCCACTGCCGCTCCAGCCGGCCGGGCGGCGGTTGTGCGACGTGCCGGGTGAGCGCGTCGTGGACGGTCGATTCGGCGAGGTCGTCGAGCAGGGCGGGCAGTCGCCCGGACGGCACGAAGTGGTCGGCGAGGCCGCAGAGCAGCGCGTCCGCCGCGCCGGCCGAGCCGGCGGTCAGGGCGAGGTGGGTGCCCAGCTCGCCGGGCGCCAGCGCGAGCAGATAGGTGCCGCCGACGTCGGGGACGAAGCCGATACCCGCCTCGGGCATGGCGATCCTGGTGCGCTCGGTGACGATCCGGACGCTGCCGTGGGCGGAGACCCCGACCCCGCCGCCCATCACGATGCCGTCCATCACCGCGACATATGGCTTGGGGTAGCGGGCGATCCTGGCGTTGAGGCGGTACTCGTCGCGCCAGAACTCCTCGACCTCGCGCGGGTCGCCGCCGGTCGCGGCGCGGTGGATGGCGACGATGTCGCCGCCGGCGCAGAAGGCCCGGTCGCCGGCCCCGGTGACGACGACGGTCGCGACCCGCGGGTCCTGCTCCCAGTCGTCCAGGGCGGCCGCGATCCGCCGCACCATCCCGTGGGTGAGGGCGTTGAGGGCAGCGGGCCGGTTGAGGACGATCAGCCCGGCCCGCCCCTCGCGCTGGACCAGGACCTCCTCGGTCCCGTTCGCGTTCCCGCCCCCGCTCCCGTTCGCGGAAGCGTTCCCGGCCATCAGGCGGCCCCGGTCAGGCCGCGGGCGACGATGACGCGCATGATCTCGTTGGTCCCTTCCAGGATCTGGTGCACCCGCAGGTCGCGGACGATCTTCTCGATGCCGTACTCGGCCAAGTAGCCGTAGCCGCCGTGCAGTTGGAGCGCCTGGTTGGCCACCTCGAAGCCGGTGTCGGTGGCGTGCCGCTTGGCCATCGCGCACAGCTGCGGGGCGCGGGCGTCACCCCGGTCCAGGGCGTCGGCGGCCCGCCACAACAGGGCCCGGGCGGCCTCCAGTTCGGTGGCCATGTCGGCGAGGCGGAACTGCAGTGCCTGGGCGTGCAGCAGCCGGGCGCCGAAGGCCTCGCGTTCGGCCAGGTAGGCGACGGTGCGCTCCAGCGCGCTCTGGGCGCCGCCGAGCGAGCAGGCGGCGATGCCGAGGCGGCCGCCGTCGAGGCCGCGCATGGCGATCCGGAAGCCCTCCCCCTCGGCGCCGAGCAGCCGGTCGGCGGGCAGCCGCACGCCGTCCAGAAGCACCTGCCGGGTCGGCTGGGCGTTCCAGCCCATCTTGCGCTCGTTGGCGCCGAAGGAAACCCCCGGGTCGTCCCGGTCGACCAGGAAGGCCGAGACGCCCTTCGGCCCGGGGCCGCCGGTGCGCGCCATGACCAGGTAGACCTGGGCGCTGCCGGCGCCGGAGATGAACTGCTTGACGCCGTCGAGCACCCAGTGGTCGCCGTCGCGCACGGCCCGGGTGGTGAGGGCGGCGGCGTCGGAGCCGGCACCGGGTTCGGTCAGGCAGTAGCCGCCCAGGTGCTCGGCGGTGCAGAGCCGGGGCAGCCAGCGGGCGCGCTGGGCGTCGTCGCCGTGGCGGTCGACCATCCAGGCGACCATGTTGTGGATGGAGAGGTAGGCGGCGATGGACGGGCAGCCGGTGGCGAGGGCCTCGAAGGCCACCGCGCCGTCGCGGCGGGTGAGGCCGGAGCCGCCGGACTCCTCCCGGACGTAGACGCCGGCCAGGCCGAGGTCGCCGGCCTTGCGCAGCACGTCGACCGGGAAGTGCTTGGCGAGGTCCCACTCCACGGCGTGCGGGGCGAGGTGCTCGTCGGCGAAGGCCCTGGTGGTCCCGGCGATCGCGCGCTGGTCGTCGGTGAGATCGTGCACGGCGCTCAGCCCATCGTCGGCATGGTGAAGCTAGCGCCTTCCTTGACCCCGGAGGGCCAGCGCGAGGTCACCGTGCGGGTGCGGGTGTAGAAGCGGATCGAGTCCGGTCCGTGCTGGTTGAGGTCGCCGAAGCCGGAGCGCTTCCAGCCGCCGAAGGTGTGGTAGGCGATCGGCACCGGGATCGGCACGTTGACGCCGACCATGCCGGTGTTGACCCGGCGGGTGAAGTCGCGGGCGGTGTCCCCGTCGCGGGTGTAGATGGCCACGCCGTTGCCGAACTCGTGCTCGCTGGGCAGGCGCAGGGCCTCCTCGTAGTCGGCGGCGCGGACCACGCTCAGCACCGGGCCGAAGATCTCCTCCCGGTGGATCCGCATTTCCGGCGTCACCCGGTCGAACAGCGAGGGGCCGAGGAAGAAGCCCTCCTCGTGGCCCTCCAGCCGGAAGTCGCGCCCGTCGACGACGAGTTCGGCGCCCTCCTCGACCCCGAGGTCCAGGTAGCCGCGGACCCGCTCCAGCGCGTCCCGGCCGACCAGCGGGCCGAAGTCCGCCGCCGGGTCGTCCGAGCGGCCGACCTTGAGCGCGCCGATCCGCTCGACCAGCTTGGCCACCAGGGCGTCGGCGGTCTCCTCGCCGACCGGGACGGCCACCGAGATCGCCATGCAGCGCTCGCCCGCCGAGCCGTAGCCGGCGCCGACCAGCGCGTCCGCCGCCTGGTCGAGGTCGGCGTCGGGCATCACGATCATGTGGTTCTTGGCGCCGCCGAAGCACTGGGCGCGCTTGCCGTGGGCGGCCGCGGTCGCGTAGACGTACTGGGCGATCGGGGTGGAGCCGACGAAGCCGACCGCCTGCACCCGGGGGTCCTCCAGCAGGGTGTCGACGGCCTCCTTGCCGCCGTTGACCACGTTCAGCACGCCGGGCGGCAGCCCGGCCTCCAGGAACAGTTCGGCGAGCCGCAGCGGCACCGAGGGGTCGCGTTCGGAGGGCTTGAGGACGAAGGCGTTGCCGCAGGCCAGCGCGGGCGCGGCCTTCCAGAGCGGGATCATCGCCGGGAAGTTGAACGGGGTGATGCCGGCGACCACGCCGAGCGGCTGGCGCATCGAGTACACGTCGATGCCGGTGCCGGCGTTGTCGGTGAACTCGCCCTTGAGCAGGTGCGGGATCCCGGCCGCGAACTCGACCACTTCCAGGCCGCGCTGCAGGTCCCCGTGGGCGTCAGCGACGGTCTTGCCGTGCTCGGCGGAGAGCAGCCGGGCGAGCGAGTCCCGCTCCTGCTCGACGAGTTGGAGGAAGCGCAGCAGCACCCGGGCCCGGCGCTGCGGGTTCCAGGCCGCCCACGCGGGCTGAGCCTGCGCCGCGTCGGCGATCACGGCCTCGACCTCGGCGCGGCTCGCCAGCGGCACCCGGGCCTGGACGCGCCCGGTGTTGGGGTCGTGGACGTCGCCGAAGCGGCCGGAGGCCCCGGCGGTGCGCTTGCCGCCGACGAAGTGGGTCAGCTCGGGAACAGTCAGCTCGGGGACAGTCAGCTCGTTGACGATCGGCTCGGGGAGGATCGGGTCGGGGGTGGTCGGTTCGGTGACCATTGGTTCCTTCTCTCGTCAGGATGGGAGAGGAGGAGTGGAGGCCGCGCCGGTGCGCGGGCGCACGGTGGTGCGCCCGGCGGCAGGACGGCGGCGGCTGACAAACCGTCAGCGCTGGTGCGCCCCGGGGCTCGTCGGCACGGCACAGCCGGGGGCGGTGGAACGGGAGCAGCCCGGAATCATGCGTGTCGTCTCCATCCTCGTGGAAAACACGGACCGTCCGCGGCCGGTATCCTGACTCCCGGATCGACGCGCGCCCCCGGGCCTTCCCGGCTGGCTGCCAGTGGCCGAACTCCTGCGAGGACGAACTCCCCGGTCACAGTGGCGGGACCGTGCCGGACTCACACCGGCTTCCCTGACACCGCGGACCTGTTCCGACCATATAGTTGGACGTCCTAGTAAGTCCAGGGCCCCTCACCGTTCGGGCGCGTCGGAGCACGCACCGCCGGGAACGCGCCGGGCCCCGGGGAGCACCCCGGGGCCCGGACGGCAATTGACGCGGCGTCAGTCGGCGGCGTGGACCAGCTCGCCCCCGACGTAGGTGCGCAGCACCCGGGCCGACGCGATCTCCTCGGGCGGGCCGGTGAGGATGTCGCGGTCCAGGACGACCAGGTCGGCCAGCAGGCCGGGCGCGAGCACCCCGGCGTCGTCGTGCCCGTTCACATGGGCGGTACCCGCCGTGTAGGCGGCGATCGCGGAGGCCAGGTCGAGCCGCTGCTCGGGCAGGAACACCCGGTCGTCCTCGGCCTCCGGCTCCCGCCGGTTGACCGCGACGTGCAGACCGGCCAGCGGGTCCGGGCTGCTCACCGGCCAGTCGCTGCCCGCCGCCAGGGTGGCCCCGGCCCGCAGCAGCGCGCCGAACGGGTACTGCCAGGAGGCGCGCTCCGGGCCGAGGAAGGGGATGGTCAGCTCGTCCATCTGCGGCTCGTGCGCCGCCCACAGCGGCTGGATGTTGGCGATGGCGCCGAGCCGGGCGAACCGGGGCAGGTCGTCCGGGTGGACCACCTGGAGGTGGGCGAGGTGGTGCCGGGTGTCGCGCCGGCCGTTGGCGGCGCGGGCGGCCTCGACCGCGTCCAGTGCCTCGCGCACCGCCCGGTCGCCGAGCGCGTGGAAGTGCACCTGGAAGTCCAGCGCGTCGAGTTCGGTGACGTACTCGCGCAGGGCGAGCGGATCGACGAAGCTGAGGCCGGAGTTGGCGGTGGCGCAGCCGCAGCCGTCCAGGTAGGGGCTGGTCATCGCGGCGGTGAAGTTCTCCGCGATGCCGTCCTGCATGATCTTCACCGAGCCGGCCCGGAACCTGCCGTGGGCCGAGGCCGCGCGGCGCTCGACGAGTTCGGCGATCTGCTCGGCGCCCCGCTCGCGCTCCCACCAGAGCGCGCCGTTCACCCGGGCGGTCAGCGCGCCGGAGCGCGCGGCGGTCAGGTAGGCGTCGGACGGGTCCGGCTGGCCGTTGAACTCGCCGAGCAGCGCGTCCTGCCAGCCGGTGATGCCGAGCGAGTGCAGCAGCCGCTGCGCCCGCAGCAGCCCCTCCAGCCGGTCGGCGGCGGTGATCGGCGGCACCAGCCGAGCCACCAGGCCGGTGGCGCCCTCCTGGAGCACTCCGCTCGGGGTGCCGTCGGCCTCGCGCTCGATCCGGCCGTCCGCCGGGTCGGGGGTGTCGCGGTCGACGCCGGCGAGCTCCAGCGCCCGGGTGTTGGCCCAGGCGCCGTGGTGGTCGCGGTTGGTGAGGTAGACCGGACGGTCCGGGACGACGGAGTCGAGCAGTTGCCGGGTCGGCAGGCCGCCCTCGAAGCTCTCCATCGACCAGCCGCTGCCGGTGATCCACTCCTGGTCGGGGTTGGCGTCGGCGTAGGCGCGGATCCGCTCCAGGTAGTCGGCCACGCCGACGGTGCCGGTGAGGTCGCAGACGGCCAGCTCGGTGCCGCCGAAGACGGCGTGGATGTGCGCGTCCTGGAAGCCCGGCAGCAGCAGCTTGCCGGTGAGGTCGACGACCTCGGTGTCCGGGCCGATCAGGTCCCGGACCTCGTCGTGGCCGACGGCGGTGATCCGTCCGCCGGTGACGGCCAGACCGGTCGCCCGGGTGCGGGCGGCGTCGCCGGTGTGCACGGGGCCGCGGCTGAAGACCAGATCGGCCTTGGTCATGGGTGGTGCTCCGTTCTCGGGTGGTGCGGGTGTACGAGGTGCTGGGTGCCGAGTGCGAGGTGCGAGGTGCTGAGCGCGAGGTGCTGACTGCTGAGTGCCGTGTACCCCGTGCGGTGTGCCCCCGTGCGGCGGGTCGGGCGCGGGCCGGGTGCGTGGGGGTGCACCGGGCCCGCGCCCTAGGTCGTCCTCAGGCCTTCTCGGGCGTACCCGCGGCCTCGCCGAGGAAGTACGCCGAGCGGCGCCGCCAGCGCGCCCAGGCCGCCGCCGGCAGACCGGTGACGATCATCAGTACCACGACGGTGAGCTCGAACCAGCCGTTGTCGGCGGAGAGTTCGAAGTGGTCGGTGGAGTCGTAGAAGGTCCAGGTGAGGTAGCCGCCGACGACCAGCAGGACCGCCGCGCCGAGCAGCGGGCCGACCACCGCGCGCAGCCCCTCCACCAGGTCGGTGCGCAGCAGGTGGCGGAACCGGACGGCGGCCGCGACCGCGGTGAGCGCGTAGTAGAGGGCGACGATGATGCCGATCGCGTTGACGGCCGCCGAGATGAGGTCGTTGACGGTCGGGATGACGATCGAGCACAGCGCCAGCACCACCGCGACCGCGGTGATCAGCAGGGTGCCGACCGCGGGCGTGCGGTGCTTGGGGTGCAGCTTGGTCCAGACCGGGCCGAGCACGCCGTCCCGGCCCATCGCGAACAGCCCGCGGGCGGTGGGGATCACCGAGGACTGCAGCGAGGCCACCGCGGAGAACATCAGCGCGATCAGCGGCAGCGCGGCCAGTGGCTGGTCGGCGAGCCGCGCGCCGAAGTAGGTGAGGCCGTGCGCGCCGTTGTCCGCCAGCTCGTCCAGCGGCAGCACCCGCTGGAAGGCCGTGCCGGCGAGCAGGAACAGCAGCAGCATCACGACCAGGGCGAGGGTGCCGGCGCGGGAGGCGTCCCGGGGATCGTGCACCTCCTCGCCGACGCTGAACACCGACTCGAAGCCCCAGTAGCAGAACACCGCGAGCACCATGCCCTGGGCCACCGCGTCGAAGGACGGGATCGCGAGCGGGTTGAACCAGTCGAGCGAGAACGGCTGGTCGCCGGCGAACAGCCCGTAGCCGCAGAAGCCGAGCAGGACGGCGTACTCGAACACCAGCAGCGCCTTCTGCAGCCGCGCCGCCAGGCCGAGCCCGCGCACCGCGACCAGCGCGGCGGCGACCAGGACGACCAGGCCGATCAGGGTGCACTGCACGGTCGAGTCGGCGTCCAGCCGCAGCCCGGCGACGCTGCGCACGTGCGCCTCGTCGAGCAGCTGGACGATCGAGGAGCCGGTCACGGTCGTGGTGTAGGCCATGAACACCACGGTGCCGACGGTGTTCACCCAGCCGGTGAGGAAGCCGAGCCAGGGGTTGAGCGTGCGGCCCACCCAGCTGTAACTGCTGCCGGCGTCCGGCTCCGAGCGGTTCAGCCGCCCGTAGCCGCCGGCGATGGCCAGCACGGGGAGGAACGCCAGCAGCATGATCGCGGGGAGGTGGAGCCCGACGACGCCGGCCATCAGGCCGAGGCCGATGCCGATACTGCTGGTCGCGGCGGTACTGGAGGCGGCGATCGCCGCCCCGTCGAGAAGGCCGAGGGAGCGGGGCATGGAGTCCTGGGGGCCGCTGCTGTCCGCTCTCGGACCGCTGCCCATGACCTTCGCCGTCGATGCCAAGGGATCACCGCCTTGCTGGTGGGGGGGTGTGGGGGTGGGGGTGAAGTGCGAGCCATGAAACCGGCGGCTTCGAGACACGTCAATGCTGTTGTCATAAGGATGCCCGCGGGCCCGGCCCCGGTGACGCCCGCGGGCCCGGCCCCGGTGACGCCCGCGGGTCCGCCGCCGTGCGCCGCTCCGCGCGCTCCGCACCGTGCGCGGGCGCGCCGCCGGGGCACCCGGAACGCCGACGGGCGCCCTTTCCCCGCCACCGCACCCGCCGTACGGTCTCAACC
>NZ_JZWY01000689.1:0-3328 GCF_000966955.1 Streptomyces sp. NRRL S-495 | reverse complement strand
CCGCCCCCGCCCCCGCCGTACGGTCTCAACCGGCCGATCGTCCGGCCCGCCGCTCCCCGACCAAGGAGGGCCCGTGGAACCCCGCTGCCCGTTCACCCACGTCCTCGACCCCCACGCCGCCGACCTGCACGCCGAAGCCGCCCACCTGCGCACCCACGGCCCGGCCGTCCGGGTCGAACTCCCCGGCAAGGTCCTCGCCTGGTCGGTGACCCGCGCCGAGGTCGCCCGGCAGCTCCTCTCCGACAGCCGGATCGTCAAGAACGCCCGCCGCCACTGGCCCGAGTGGATCGACGGCCGGGTCGGCCCGGACTGGCCGCTGGCCAGCTGGGTCGCGGTGGAGAGCATGTTCACCAGCGACGGCGAGGACCACCACCGGCTGCGCACCCTGACCGCCCCCGCCTTCGGCCCCCGCCGGGTGGAGGCCCTGCGGCCCCGGGTGCGCGCGATCGTCGCCGCGCTGCTCGACGGGCTGCGCGCCACCGCGCCCGGCGAGCCGGTCGACCTGCACGCCCGGCTCTCCTACCCGCTGCCGACCACCCTGATCTGCGACCTCTTCGGCGTCCCCGAGGAGCAGCGCCCCGAGGTGCGGCGGGTGGTCGACGGCGTCCTGGAGACCGGCGCCTCCCCCGAACGGGCCAAGGCCGTGCTCGACGACCTGTTCGCCGCGATGGCGCGCCTGGTGGCCACCAAGCGGGAGACGCCCGGCGACGACATGACCAGCGAGCTGATCGCGACCCGGGACGCCGCCGGCACGCGGCTGAGCGAGCAGGAGCTGGTGTCCACCCTGATCCTGATGATCGGCGCCGGCTCCGAGACCACCGTCAACCTGATCGACCACACCGCGGCCCTGCTGCTCACCCACCCCGAGCAGCTCGCGCTGGTCCGGGACGGCTCGGCGACCTGGCGCGACGCCATCGAGGAGGCGCTGCGCCTCGAAGCGCCGGTGATGCACCTGCCGCTGCACTTCGCCGCCGAGGACATCGACCTCGGCGAGGACGTGCTGATCCGCACCGGCGAACCGGTCCTGATCGCCTACGGGGCGAGCGGTCGGGACCCGGAGCTGCACCCCGACCGGCCGGAGGTCTTCGACCTCACCCGGCCCGACAAGGCCAGCCTGGCCTTCGGGTACGGACGCCACTACTGCCTGGGCGCCGCGCTCGGCGTGCTGGAGGCGGAGGAGGCCCTGACCGCGCTGTTCGGGGCCTACCCCGAGGTCGAGCTGGCGGTGGCGGCGGAGGAGCTGCGGCACCAGGAGTCCTTCATCGTGAACGCCCTGCGCGCCCTCCCGGTGCGTCTCTCCCCCGCCTCCTGACCGGGCGGCCACCACCGGCAACGGGGGCCGTTTGTCGGAGGCGGCCGCTACCGTACGGCCATGGACGACGACCGCACCCCCGCCGTACGCCTGGCGCCCTGGTCCGAGGGCGACGCCGAGCTGCTGCGCGCCCTCAACGCGCCGGAGCTGATGACCCATCTCGGCGGCCCGGAATCCGAGGAGGCCCTCGCCCGCCGCCACCGCCGGTACGTCGACCTGACCGCCGACCGCACCCGCGCGGGGAGGATGTTCCGGATCGTGCNNGTTCCGGATCGTGCTGCCGCAGACGGGGGCGGCGGAGGCGACGGCCGGGGCCATCGGCTTCTGGGACCGCGAGTGGGCCGGCGAGCAGGTGTACGAGACGGGCTGGGCCGTGCTGCCGGCCTTCCAGGGCCGGGGTGTGGCCACGGCCGCGGCCCGCGCGGTGGCGGAGCAGGCCCGGGCCGAGGGCCTGCACCGCCACCTGCACGCCTTCCCCTCGGTGGACCATCCGGCGTCGAACGGGGTCTGCCGGGGGGCGGGCTTCGAACTCCTGGGGCCGCAGGACTTCGAGTACCCGCCGGGCCACCCGATCCGCTGCAACGACTGGCGGCTCGACCTGGACAACCCCTAACCGAGCCGGAGGTTCCAGCGGCCCGCCCGGCCGGTCAGTTCGACCACCGCCAGCGGGGGCACGTCCAGGCGCCGGAAGGCCAGGTCGGGGACGCCGAGCGCGTGCACGGCCGCGGCCCGGACGGCGTCCGGCTCGGCGACCACCAGGACCCGGCCGGTGAGCCCGGCCGCCGTCCCGTCCAGCCACCCGGCGACCCGGGCGCACAACTGCCGCACCGACTCGCCCCCGTGCGGGGCGGCGGCCGGGTCGGCGAGCCAGGCCATCACCGCCTCCGGCTCCTCGGCGGCCACCTCGTCGAGGGTCCGCCCGCGCCAGCGCCCGGTCGCGCAGCCGCGCAGCGCGGGCTCGGCGACCGCGTCGGCGAGGCCGAGCTCCTCGGCCGTGCGGCGGCAGCGGGCCGAGGGCGAGACGAAGCGGTGGGACGCCGCGGGGAGGTCCGGCCGGAGGGCGCGGGCCGCGCGCACCCCGGCCTCGTCCAGCGCGTCCTCGCCGTGCGCGACATCGAGGCCGCCCGCCGCGTCACCCCCGTACGCGGAGGCTTCGTCGGCGAACCGTGCCTGCCGCAGCTCGGGTCCGATCGCCGGGGAGACGAAGATCACCCGTACCGTCACGTGTTTTCCCCCTTCGTACACCTGTCACCCTTGGGGGCCCTCGGAGCGCCGTGCTCCGTGCCCTCCCGGCGCGCGAATCCGCAGGTCGCGCCACGACAACGATTCCGTGCGCGCCCTTGGCGCCGTCGGCACCGGGCGCTACGGTCTCCCCCGACAACAGAAGACGACGGCGAGACGGAAGTCCGGTGTGAATCCGGCACGGTCGCGCCACTGTATGCCGGACCAGGCCACCTCACGCAACGGCGGGGCCCGGCAAGTCAGACCCGATGGCCGTCGTCCGAGCTCCACCGAACGGGACGCGTGTTTCCCCCAGGAGGTCCTGCCATGGCCCAGTCCGTCTTGTCCCCCAGCCTGCCCTCGGCCGGCTCCGCCCCCGCATCGCTGCCGATCCGCGCGATCCTGCCGTGGGCGCTGTTCCTCGGCACCCTGATGCTGGTCCTGCTCTACTTCGTCGGCGCCGAGCAGGGCGCCACCTCGGTCTTCTCCGGTGCGACGGTGCACGAATGGGTGCACGACGGTCGGCACCTGCTCGGCTTCCCCTGCCACTGATCCCGGAGAACACGCACCGATGAACAACTCCGCAACCATGCCGTCCGGCACCGTGGGCAGACTCCTGCTGCGCGGCCTGCTGGCCGGCCTGATAGCCGGGCTGGTGGCCTTCGTCTTCGCCTACACCGTCGGCGAGGGCCCCGTCTCGGACTCCATCGCCCAGGAGCAGGCCCACTCCGCCCCGGCCGGGCACCACGACCACGGCGGCGGCTCCGGGGCCGCGGCCGGCGGCACCGAGGACGC
>NZ_JZWY01000688.1:0-3036 GCF_000966955.1 Streptomyces sp. NRRL S-495 | reverse complement strand
GGACGCGACCGCGCACGAGCACGGGACCGCCGACGCCGGGGGCGAGGAGGAGGAACTGGTCAGCCGGGACGTCCAGTCCACCGCCGGTCTCGCCACCGGTGTGCTGGTGTACGGCGTCGCGGTCGGCGGGATCGCCGCGCTGGCGTTCTGCTTCGCCCTCGGCCGGGTCGGCCGGTTCGGCCCCCGGGCCACCGCCGCGCTGGTCGCGGGCGCGGCCTTCGTCACCGTCTACTTCGTGCCGTTCCTCAAGTACCCGGCGAACCCGCCGGCGGTCGGCAATCCGGACACCATCGGGAAGCGCACCGCGCTGTTCTTCCTGATGATCGCGCTCAGCGTGCTGATCGGCGTCGCCGCGGTGATCCTCGGCAAGCGCCTGGCCCCGCGCCTGGGCACCTGGAACGCCACCGTCGCGGCCGGCCTCGGCTACGCCGTGGTGATGGCCGTGCTGGCCTTCGTCCTGCCGCCCAACGACGACGCGATCCCGGACGGCTTCCCGGCCGCGCTGCTGTGGGACTTCCGGCTCGCCTCGATCGGCCTCCAGGTGGTGCTGTGGACGGGGTTCGCCCTGCTCTTCGGCACCCTGGCCGACCGGGCCCTCGCCCCGGCGGCACCGGCCGCCGAGCGCGCGCCGGTCGCCGCCCCGGCGGTCTGACCCGCCCGCACCGCACCGCACCGCACCACGACTCGACCCCGCCGAAGGCGCGCCGGCGGGGTCGAGTGGTGCTGCGACGGCGTCGTCCGGCCGCCGGGTCAGACGGTCGCCCCCTCGGCCCGCTCCGCCGCCTCCCGCTCGGCCGCTTCCCGCTCCGCCCCGGCGGCCGCGCCCCGGGCCCGGGCCCGCTTGGCGTAGGCGATCGTCCAGGTGATCAGCAGCGCGGTCACCCCCAGCGACAGCACCGTGTTCAGCGCCTGCATCGCGTCGGTGTCGAGCACGTACGAGAGTCCGACCCGCAGCCCGGCCTCCAGCAGGTAGGCCACTCCCCAGCCGATGGTCAGGTTGCGCTGGACCCGGCGGAACCCGGGCAGCGCCCAGAGCCCCTCCCAGCGCTCCAGCGACCCGGCCGAGCCGTCGGTGGCGAACTTGCGGCCGAAGTAGAACATCAGCGGCCGGGGCGCAGCCAGACTGGCCAGGCAGATCACTCCGAACAGGCCCGTGATCACCGAGTCCTTGACCAGCAGGAAGTGCGCGTCGGCGGGCCCGGCCAGGGTGACCGCGACGGTCAGCCCGAGGAACAGCAGGGACACCGCCGCGAACTCGTCCACCTGCCGCTTCCACGCCAGGTGGATCCCCAGATCGACGGCGGGCCAGACGGCCGAGATCACCAGCGCGGTGAACTCGCCGTAGCCGTGGCCGGTCAGCTGGTTGTAGGTGATGATCGGCGCGACGACGTTCAGGCCGATGGTGAGCGCCCAGCCGAGTGCGTTCGCACCGCCGCGCCCCTTCGTTGCCTCGGACGGCAAGGTATCCCCCGATGATCTTGATGATGGGCGGGGGGACTCTAGCGGATCCCCCGTCAGGCCCGCTACGGCGCGGACGCCCTGCCCGCTACGGCGCGGACGCCCTGCCCGACAGGTCGTCGACGACCTGTCACCGGCCCCCGCGGGCGGCGGGAACACGGACACGCGTTCGTCGCGAATTCTCATCCGGCTCCCGACGGTCCGGGCTCCGCCACCGCCCGCCGGCCGAACACCCAGGCCCGCACCGTTGGTGCGTGTGCACCGCTCGACGGAGCCCGTCCCGGCCCGCCGTTCGGCCGAAACACCGTTCACGACAAGGCCATTGACGAGTACGCGGAAACCGTCGCTAGGATGTCGGCGCTCTCGACGGCGGCCGGCCCGCGGACCGCCCCCGAGTGGCGATCTCCGTTCCGTCCGCACGCCGGTTGGAGGGGGCCATGCTGCCGATCGACCCGGCCGGGCGGCCGGAATACCCGCACGTCGCACCCGGCGACACCGTCGACCGGCTGGGCGGGCGCGACGTCCCGGACCCGTACCGAGCCCTGGAGGACGCCGACGCCCCCGTGACCCGGGAGTGGTCGGCCGGCCAGCGGCGGCTGTTCGACCGGCTGCGCGACGACTGGCCGGCGGTGGACGCGTTCCGGTCCGCGATGACCCGGCTGACCGCCTTCGAACACCTGACCTCGCCCCAACTCGCGGGCGGCCTGGCCTTCTTCACGGTCCGCGGGCCCGCCGACGAGCACCCCGCGCTCGCGGTCGCCGACCCCTCCGGCGCCCGCAGGATCCTGTTCGACCCGCAGCGCCACGACCCCACCGGCCGTACCGTACTGGGCGGTTGGACACCCGACCCGACCGGTGCGCTGGTCGCCGTACAGACCGCCGAGGGCGGCGCCGAGGAGTACACCCTGCGGGTGCTGGAGGTGGCCACCGGCCGCACGGTGGACGGGCCGATCACCGGCTGCCCGTACGGCAACGTCGCCTGGTCGGGCGGGCCGGACGCCTTCTACCACGTACGCGGCGGCGCGGCCGGCAGCGGTGGCGCCCGGCTGTACCTGCACCGGATCGGCGAGCACCCGGCGGAGGACATCGAAGTCCCCGGCGCCGCAGCGCCCGCCGACGAACCCGACCACGACCACGGCAACGACACCGACGACGGCGACGGCGACGGCGACGGAGCAGCCCCCGAGCTGGACGTCCTGCTCGGCGCGGACGGCCGGCTGCTGGTGACCGCCACCGCCGACGGGCTCTCCAGCGGCAACCGCATCCGGATCGCCGACCTGGCCCTCGGCACCCCGGAGAAGCCCGACTGGCGCCCGCTGACCGCCCTGCACGGCGGCTGGAGCTCCCCCTGGCCCGCCGCCGACGGCCTGCTGTACGTGCTCACCGACCTCGACGCGGACCGGGGCCGGATCCTGGTCCTGGACCCGGCGGCGCCGGAGCGGCCGCGCACCCTCGTCCCGCAGCACGAGCACGAGGTGCTGGAGTCCTTCGCCGTCCTCGACGACCCCGCGCTCCCGGTCCCGCTGCTGCTGGTGCTCCGCTCGACCGGCGGCCACGGCCGGATCACCCGGCACGACC
>NZ_JZWY01000687.1:0-5483 GCF_000966955.1 Streptomyces sp. NRRL S-495 | reverse complement strand
AAGCGCTCGGCGCGCTCCCACTGCCCGGCACCGGCGTCGTCACCGATCTCACCTTCCGTCAGGGCGGCCACGAGGCCTGGTTCAGCTACTCCGACCCCACCACCCCGGAGACCGTCCACCACTACGACGCCCGGCGAGGCACGACCGGGGTGTGGCGGGCACCGGGCACCCCGGACGTCCCCGCCGTGCTGGTCTCCGAACTGCGCTGCGCCGCCGCGGACGGCACCGAGGTGACGGTGCTGCTCACCCGTCCCGCCGACCGCCCGACCGGCCCGCTGCCGACCGTCCTCCAGGGCTACGGCGCCTTCGGCGAACCCCAGGTCGCCGACTACTACGCGGCGGCGCTCGCCTGGGCCGGTCTGGGCGGCCAGTTCGCGGTGGCCCGGGTACGCGGCGGCGGCGAGCACGGCGAGGGCTGGCACCGCGCCGGGATGCGCGAGCACAAGCAGAACGGCATCGACGACTTCCTGGCCGCCGCCCGCGCGCTGCACGACCGGGGCCTGTGTCCGCCCGGCGGGCTCGGCGCGTTCGGCCAGAGCGCCGGCGGCCTCCTGGTCGGCGCGGCGACGACCCAGTGCCCCGAGCTGTTCGCCGCGGTGGCGGCCACCGCCGCCCCGCTCGACATGGCCCGCTACGAGCTGACCGGCTACGGCCCGTACTGGACCGACGAGTTCGGCACCCGGGAGGACCCGGAGGAGCTCGGCTGGCTGCTCGGCTACTCGCCGTACCACCACGTGACGGCCGGCACCGCCTACCCGGCCGTACTGCTGACCGCGTTCGAGGACGACGCCAGGGTCGACCCGCTGCACGCCCGGAAGATGTGCGCCGCGCTGCAGCGGGCCACCTCCTCGGGCCGCCCGGTGCTGCTCCGCCAGGAGGCCGGCGTCGGGCACGGGGCCCGCGCCCGCACCGGGCGGCTCGCCTATTTCGCCGATGTGCTGGCTTTCCAGGCCGAATACCTGGGACTTTCCGTCCGCTCCGACGAGAACGAAGATCCCCCCGCGAAAAAGGTGTTCTGACATCTTGTCCGGGAAGTTCCGCGATGAATAGCATGGAGTCCGATCGGAGGGGGGAGGTGATTCCAATGATCAAGAAGTCCACCAAGCGCTACAGCAGCGCCGCCAGCACCGCCAAGGGCTGAGCCTGAAATGCGGCGGGGCTTCCTTCGCAACGACGCCCCGCCGCACCCGTCCGGAACTCCTCCACGAATTCCCGGACCCGGTATTCCATGATTTCCGCCGCCCAGTCCCCGAGGGGTATTCGTGGCACGTCCCGCGCTCAAGACGAGCATCCCCTACTTCGTTTCCGACGGCTCGGTCCACTTCCGCCTCGGCGGCGAGCTGACCTCGCTGGAGGACACCGACGGCCGCGTGCTGAGGCTGCTCCAGCTCCTGGACGGCAGCCGCGACCTGGACGCCGTCCACCGAGAGCTCAGCGCCGACTACCCCGACCTCACCGCCGAGGACGTGCGCGAGGCCGTCGACGACCTGGACGCGAGCGGCCTGGTGCAGGACACCGCCGACCGGGGCGAGGACTTCGACGCCGCCGCCCGCGAGCGCTGGTCCAACAACCTGGGCTTCTTCGAGACCTACGCCTCCCTGGGGACCTCCAAGTACGAGTTCCAGCGCCGTATCCGCGACGCCCGGGTGGCCGTGCTCGGCGTCGGCGGCATCGGCTCGCACACCCTGATCGACCTGGTCGCGATCGGCTTCACGGACATCCGGATCGTCGACTTCGACAAGATCGAGGTCTCCAACTTCAACCGCCAGATCATCTACGGCGAGCCGGACGTCGGCCGCACCAAGGTCCATGTCGCCGCCGAGCGGGCCCGCCGGCTCAACAGCCGGGTGCGGGTCGACGCGGTCGAGGCCAAGCTGATGTCCGCCGACGACGTCTACGCGGTGGTGCACGACCGGGACATCGTGATCGCCGTGGTCGACCGCCCCAAGGTGCACGTCGCGCACTGGCTCAACGAGGGCTGCGTCCGGGCCGGGACCACCCTGATCGGCGGCGGCGTCGACACCCAGCGGGCCATCCACTACACGATGGTGCCGGGCGTCAGCGGCTGCGTGGAGTGCTGGTACGGGCAGGTCCGCCGGGAGGACCCGACCTCGCGGATGGTGCTGGACGTCCTCGACGACATCGACCGCGAGGGCAGCGCCTACGGCGAGGACACCGCCGCCTTCAACGGGCTGGTGGTGGTCGCCGCCGCCCACATGGTGTCCGAGATGGTCCGGCTGGCCTCCCGGGTCTGCCCGCCGCTCGCGGTGGGCCGGCTGCTGGAGCAGACCTTCCACAACCCCCGGGTGCGCCAGGCCGAGACCTGGACCCGCGACCCCGACTGCGCCGTCTGCCGCGACGCCCGGCCCGCCGCCGGCGCCGAGTGGCTGACCCGGGTCGACCGGGAGGAGCTCCCCTTCTGACCCCGCGACCCGCGGACCCATGGCCCGCGACCGGCCGGAAACCCGGTGGGAACGCCGTACCGACGGCGCCCGCCGGGATTTCGGCGCTCCGCCGGAACCGTTCCGGAACACCTTTTCCTTTCCACCGGGTCCACCATCGCTCCACCACCGATCCGTCGTCGATCCACCATCGAAAAAAGTGCATAGGAGAACGCCGGTGCCCACCGCGAAGCCGATCGAGGAACGTCCGACCCCGGGCCCGGCGGACATCCGCCTGCGCGCCGCATTCCTGGTCTCCGGGATCGGTGACTGGATCTACCGGCTGGCCATTCCGGTCCTCGTCCTGAAAATAACCGGCTCGGCCACCTCGACCGCCCTCGCCTACGCGATCGAGTTCATTCCGTACATTGTGATCGGACTCTTCGCGGGCGTCATCGCGGACCGGTTCGACCGCCGCCGGGTGATGATTCTCTGCGACCTCTCCTCCGCCGTGCTGGCACTCGCCGTCACCGCGCTGGCGACGCTCGACCGTCCACCGCTGGCCGCGATCTACCTCTGTGCGTTCCTGCTCGCCTGCGTCCGCCCGTTCTACTTCCCGGCGTTCCAGGGCTTCCTGGTCGACGTGGTGCCCGAGCAGCGGCTCGCCCGGGTCAACTCCTGGACCCAGACGGTCGACAGCGCGCTCGGCTTCATCGGCCCGGTGGCCGGCATCACCGCCGTCGCGGCGCTGGGCGTCCCGGTCTCCGCGCTGGTCAACGCGCTCTCCTTCGGGGCCTCCGCCCTGCTGATCGCCGCCATCTCCACCACCCCCGCCCCCGCCGCGGGGCCGACCACGGCCGCCCGGATCGCCAAGGACTTCGCCGACGGCCTGCGGGCCCTGCGGACCATGCGGGCGGTGCTCTGGGGCACCGTGCTGATGGCCCTGTCCAACCTCGCCGCGTGGACGGTCGAGGGCAGCCTCTTCTACCTCGTCCTGGAGGTCGAGGAGAAGCCGAAGGTCGTGCTCGGCCTCGTCCTCGGCGCCCAGGGCCTCGGCGCCGTGCTGGGCGGGGTGCTCGCACCGCGCCTGACGGACCGTTACCGTCTGGGCCCGCTGCTGGCGTTCGGCATGGGCCTGTCCGGGGCGACCATGGTCCTGCCGGCCCTGGTGCCCACCTGGTGGGCGGTGCTGATCGCCTGGGGCGTGGAGGGCGTCGCCACCTCGCTGGTGATCGTCAGCTGGTTCACCGCCCGGCAGAAGGTGGTGCCCTCCGAGGTGATCGGCCGGGTGGTGTCGGTCAGCCGGGCCGCCGCCTATGCGACCATCCCGCTCGGCGCGGTGCTCGGCGGCCGGCTGGTCTCCGGCGCCTCCCCCACCCGTACGCTCTTCGTGTGCGCGGCCGTGGTGCAGGCGGTAGTGTTCCTCGGCACCGCGTTCTCCCCGGTGGTGCGCATCGACCCCGGCCCCGGGGTCGCCCCGAACGGCAGCGACAGCAACAGCCGGGCCGATTCCGGTGAAGGGGCCGCTGCGGTCGAGGCCGGCTGACCCGGCGCGGCGGGGACACCACGGCGTCCGAAGGAGGGCCCGGCATGACGGAGACCGGAACGACGGGGACCAGCGCGGCGGAGACCGACGGTACGCCGAGGGCGCGGCTCGCCCGGCGCTACCTCGACGTCAACGGCGAGCACCCGATGACCGAGGCCGACGACGCCTATGTCGACCGGCACTTCGCCCCGCTGGAGCCGCTCTGCGCCCGCCACGGCCGGGACCCGGACGAGGTCCGCGGCCTCATGCTCGCCGGGCGCCTCCCGCTGCCCGGCTACCTGCGCTCCGACGGCACCGAGATGGTCGCCCCCGACCTCCTCGAACTGGTCGACGAGGCGGGCGGGTTGGAGAAGCTGCCGGACTGGTTCCGGGGCCACTGGGAGGACCGCGAGGAGGGCGCGGAGGAGTACGAGTCGTACCTCAGCGGCCAGAACGTCTGTCTGCACCGCCTCCACCCGGTCACCATGCGCCGCAAGGCGGAACTCGTCCGGGGCATCACCGAGGCCCTCGGCCGCCCCGCCACCACCGGGCCCTCCGAGCGACTGTCCGACCTGCTCGCCCTGCATGCCCTGGTCGACGAACTCGACGCCCTGGAACCGCCGTTCACCGCCTACGACCGCCTCCGCTTCGGCGGCCCGGTCTCCCGGGACACCTGCATCGACGCCGTCCGCCGCGACCACCCGCTCGGCTGACCCCCTCCCGTCCGGCGGTGCCCGGCGGGCATCACGGTCACAGCCGGGCGTGGGCCCCGATGTCGGCCCGGAACGCCGCCACCATGGCGGCCGTCACCGTCGGGCGGCACGCGCTGATCGCGGCGAGGTGGTCCGCGGTGGTCGCGCCCGGCACCGCGTCGTCGCGCTCGAAGGCCGTCTGGGCGGCGAGGCGCGCGGCGTGCTCGATGTCGGCGGGCGAGAAGTGCTCGCTCGCGGCGACCAGCGCGGGGACGTCCACGTCCACCCGGTCGGTGCCGAGCGCGTAGCGCGCCCAGATCGCGGCCCTGGCGTCCGGGTCGGGGGTGCCGATCGGGATGACGTAGTCGAACCGGCCGGTGCGCAGGAACGCCGGGTCGAGCGAGCGGACCGAGTTGGTGGCGCAGACCAGCAGCCGGCCGTCCCGTTCCCGGAACCCCGGGATCAGCTTGAGCAGTTCGTTGGTCACCCCGTGCGTGGCCCCCGCCCGGCCGGGCTCGCCCCGCACGGGTGCGATCTCCTCCACCTCGTCGATGAAGACCAGCACCCGCTCCAGCTCGCCGATCCGGGTGAACGCGCCGCGCAGCGCGGCGGCGAGGTTGCCCTCGTCGGCGAGGCGGGAGGGCAGCAGTTCGACGAACGGCCAGCCCAGACGGGAGGCGATGGCCCGGGCGAAGGTCGTCTTCCCGGTGCCGGGCGGTCCGAACAGGGTGATCGCCCGCGGCGGCCGCACGCCGTGCCGGGCGGCGCGCTCGGGTTCGGCGAGCGGCAGCACGACCCGCCGCTCGATCAGCTCCTTCTCGGCCGTCATCCCGGCCACCTGGTCCCACAGGTCCCCGCTCAGCACTCGCCCGCCGAGTTCGTCCA
>NZ_JZWY01000696.1:0-645 GCF_000966955.1 Streptomyces sp. NRRL S-495 | reverse complement strand
GCACGACCGTCCGGGCCGAGGTGATCGGCGAGGTGAACTTCCAGCAGCCGGAGACGCCTTCGGACGTCTGGGGGGACTCCGGCGACGCCGCCTGGGGCGGGGGCCGACGCGCCGCCTCGCAGCTCGGTTCGGCCGTGGCACTGACGCTGGACCAGGTGCGCAGCACCGTCCAGGGTGTCGGCCGCTGGGCGGCGGAGAGCATCGCGCAGGGGGCGGCCGGCAACCCGGACACCTTCGAGGTCGAGTTCGGGCTCAAACTGGCCGTCAAGTCCGGTCAGTTGCTCGGTGTCATAGCCGAGGCCGGCAGCGAGGCCGGGCTCACCGTCCGCCTCTCCTGGGACCTCGCCGAGCGCCGTCGGCAGCAGGCGGCCGCAGTGGATCCGGCAGCTGCGGCGGATCCGGCAGCTCCGGCAGCTCAGAACGCGCAGAACGCGCAGAACGCACAGACCGCGCCCGACGGCGCGAGCGCCCCGGCCCCCAGAGCGGCCGACGCCGAGTGACCGTACCCGCGCGGCCCGACCTCGCCGCGGCCGAGGCGCTGCGCGGCCGCACCGTCGTGATCACCGTCGCGGGCGAGTTCCGCGGCAGCGGCTTCCTGGTGGCGCCGGGCCTCGCCGTCACCGCCGCGCACGTGGTCGCGCGGGC
>NZ_JZWY01000695.1:0-12283 GCF_000966955.1 Streptomyces sp. NRRL S-495 | reverse complement strand
GGCGGCGCGCGCGGCGGAGCCGGTGGGCGTCCGGCACGAGTCCGGCCAGCACGCCGTCCCGGCCGACCGCATCCGGCTGGACCCGGAGACGGGCGAGGACAGCGGCAGCACCGGCAACGGTAAGGGCTCCTACCCCTTCCCCGACCTCGCCCTGCTCGGCGTCCCGGACTGGGCCGGCCACCCGGTGGTCCGGCTCGCGGCCGCCGAGGCCGAACCGGACACCGTCCTGACCGCCCTCGGGTACTCCACCCACACACCGAGCCCCGGCGCCCGGCCCGACACCCTGCGCCTGCGGGTCGTCGGCCTCGCGGACCGGTACCTCGGCGTGCGCGGCGACGGCATCCGGGACGGCCACAGCGGCAGCATGCTGGTCGACGGGGACGGCCTGGTGCGGGGTGTGCTCAAGGGCAGCCGCTCCTTCCAGCGGGACGAGGGCGGCTGGTACACCCCGGTCGGCGCGCTGACCGCGCTGCTGGGCACGGCCGGGGTCGCCCCCGTCCCGCCACCCGCGCCGCCCGGGAACGGCGAGCTGGTCGACGCCCTGATGGCCTTCGAGCTGCTGCGCCGTCCCGACGGCCGCTACGACCTGCTCGACACCATGGGCCGGCACCTCGGCCTGGCGCACTCCTTCGAGGCCGAGGAACGCCCCGACCGCCGTACCCATCTGCACCAGATCGTGCGCGCCTGCCGCAGCTTCCGCGACGGCCGGACGGCCCTGCGGGCACTGCGGACCGCGATGGCCGAACTCGCCCCGGACGACGGCGCACTCGGCACACTCGACGCCGTGGTCGGGCGCGCCCTCGGCGAGCGGGGGGACGGCTAGCCGGATGCACGTGACACCGTTCGTTCCCCCGGCGGCCGGCCGGGGGCCGTGGCCGGAAGGGGCCGAGGAGGTTCTCGTCGGAATCCTGCTCGGCTTCGACAGGATGCTCCAACTCACCTTCCGCCAGGACGTGCTGGCGACCATGGGCGCGTCGGCGAAGACCCGTGGCATCCAGGCCGACATCCGCGAGGACTACACCCCGCGACCGCACGTCCGGGAGATGCTCCGGGCGATCCGCGCCTTCCGGGATCCGTGGGCCGCGCTGGACGCCCTCGCCGAGGCGCTGGAGGAGCTGGCGCGGAACGACGGCGCACGGGACTGGCTGGAGCTCGCCCGACGGGTCCTGAACCGCGGCGAGGACCTTCCCCGCGGTGAACTGCTGGCAGTGATCGGCGAGTTGCACGAGATCACGGCGCCGACCAGGCCGGCCCGCCACCTGCCGGAGGACATCCCGGGGCTGCGGGAGCGCGACACGGCGGAGATGACCCTGCCGGCGCTCCTGGACCTCCTCGTCAACCGGATCGACGACGACCCCCTCGGCCCGCTGGTCGCCTTCCTCCGCGCGCTCGGCGACAACCCCGAGGTCACCCGGCAGCACCCGCTCCCGGCCCTGCGCCGGTTCCTCGCCGCCCATGCCTACCGGGCGCCCGCCGTCGCGGCGGCGGTCCCCGGCGAGCGGCTGATCGTCCAGGTCCGGCTGGACGAGGAGGGGCCCGTCCACACCGGCGACACCCGGTACCGGCTGCACATCTCCTACTACCGCCAGCCACTGACGGGCGGACCGTTCCGGCGGGTCGGCAGCCACCAGGACGACCAGGCGTTCACCAGGAGCGAGCTGCTCGGGGCGGGCGGCGCGCGGCTGGTCGCGTGGAAGGAGCTGAAGCTGGCGCTCCGCACGACCGACCCGGTCCGGATCGAGTTCCTGCTGCCACGCTCCATCCTCGGCTACACCGCCGAGCTCTGGTCCACCGGCGCGACCCGCCGGCCCCTGGGCGAGTTCCACCCGGTGGTGGTCCGGCAACTCGAACGGTACTGCGAACCCCACCTCGGCCTCGCGCTCTGGCGGCAGCGTTGGGCCAACCTCCAGTCCCACGGCGTCGACTCGAACGAGGTCATCGAACGGATCGAATGGCCCTCGCTCGACCGGGCGAGCGCCAAGGAGCTGCTCAACTGGGTGACCGGCAGGAAGAACCTCGCCTGTCTGGGACTGACGGTCCCGTACGAGCAGCTCGACCCCGAGGTGCAGTACGCCGTGGACGACGCGATGTACTTCGAAGGGATACCCGTCCTGATCTGGCGGCGGGTGGCCGGCGACCCGGACCCGCTCGTCGCGGCCCTCCGCCAGCACCGGCCCACCCGGCTGGCCGAACTGCCCGACGCCGTCCACCGGTACCGGCGGCAGGTCGGCGGCCCGAACCCGGACCCGGACCGCACGGTCACGCTGCTCTGGGACGACCCGGACTGCGTGGACCCCGATCAGGACTACGCCTTCCCCGGGATCGTCGAATGACCACGAACCCCACGGCGACCCCACGGCGACAAGCGACGAGTCAGGAGCGTTCATGGCCGAGGACTGGTGGATCTACCGGGGCACCGGCGTCCCTCACGGCGGGATCGCCGGGCTCCCGCCGGCACCCGCCTGGCGTGCCTTCGGCGACCCGGACAGCGACCCCGAACGGCTGCCGGCGCCGCCCCCGGAGGACGCGGCGGCCGGTTCCACGGCCCGCCGGCTCGGCCGGGTCCGGCAGGCGGCGGCGTACCAGGCGGACGCGCGGGAGGTCCGACTGGTCAATCTCGCCCTGCACCTGCGCCGCCCCTTGCTGATCACCGGAAAGCCCGGTGTCGGCAAGTCGACCCTCGCCTACGCGGTCGCCCACGAGCTGCGCCTGGGCCCGGTACTGCGCTGGTCGATCAGCAGCCGGTCCAGCCTGCGCGACGGGCTGTACAGCTACGACGCGATCGGGCGGCTGCACGAGGCCGGGCTGTCGCGGGAGAGCGCCCGGCGGGCCGACCCCGACGGGGACCCGCGGCCGGAACCCCGGGACGAGCCCCGCTCACCCGCCATCGGCAGGTTCCTGCGGCTCGGCCCGCTCGGGACGGCGCTGCTGCCGTGGCGGACACCGCGGGTGCTGCTGATCGACGAGATCGACAAGAGCGACATCGACCTGCCCAACGACCTGCTGAACGTCTTCGAGGAGGGCGAGTTCGAGATCCCCGAGCTGCTGCGGCTCGGCCCGGACCCGCAGGAGGTCGGCACCGCCGACCACGGCCGGACGGCGGTGGTGCGCGGCGGTGTGGTGCGCTGCGCGCAGTTCCCGCTGGTCGTCCTCACCAGCAACGGCGAGCGGGACTTCCCGGGCGCGCTGCTGCGGCGCTGCGTCCGGCTGGAGATCCGGGCGCCGGACGAGCAGCGGCTGGCCGCGATGGTCGCCGCCCACCTGGGGGAGGAGGCGGCCGCCGCGGCGGAGACCACCGATCTGATCGCCGAGTTCCTCCGCCGTCAGCGGCAGGACGGGGCGGAGCTGGCCAACGACCAGCTCCTGAACGCCCTGCTGATGGCCGGACGCGTGCTCAGGACCGACCAGCGGGGGCGGGACGCCGTGCGTGACGTCCTGCTCCGTCCGCTCAACGAGAGCTGAGCGGAGGTGGGTTCGGCAGCGCCGGGCGGGGCGACAGAGGGGGCACCGGAGGGGCCGACGGAGGGGTTGACGGACGCGCTCGCCGGGCTGCTCCGGCCGGCGGAGGGCGGGCCGCTGCCGGAGGACCTCGCGGACGTCCTGTGGATCGCCGGGCTGGCCGGACTGCTGGACCCGCCGCCGACCCCGCCGCCGACGCCGATGTCCTCCGTGCCGCGACCGTCCGCGGCACCACGGCCTGCCCCTGCCCGGCCGGAGTCGAGCGCTGTGCCGCGGCAGCCCCCGCCGCCCCGGCCCGCCGGGCGGGCCCCGGCCGATCCGGCACCCGCCGTCGCCGTACCGCCACCGCTGCCGCACACGCCGCCCGTACGACCGCCCGCCGGACCGCCCGCCGGACCGAACGCCGCGCTGCACCATCGCCCCGGGCCCCCCGAGGCCGGCGGCGCGGACCGGTCCGGCGGCCACGTCGTCCAGGTCACCCAGCCCGCCGCCCTGGACGGCGGCCTCGCCCTGGCCCGGGCCCTGCGCCCGCTGCGCCACGCGGTCGACGCCCCCGGCCGGGCCACCCTCGACGAGGAGGCGACGGCCGAGGCCACCGCCGAGACCGGCATCCTGCTCCCGGTCTGGCGGCCCGCCCAGCAGCCGCGCTTCTCGGTCGACCTGCTGGTGGACACCGGCGCCACGATGGCCGTCTGGCACCGGCTGGCCGGCGAGCTGAGCACCCTGCTGGAGCGGCACGGCGCCTTCGCCGACGTGCGGTGCTGGGCGCTCGACACCGACCGGCCGGTCCCCACCCTCGCACCGTTCCACCGGCGCCGCCCGGGCGCGCCCGCCGCCGCCAGGGCGGACTGGTCCCGGCCGCTCAACGACCCGACCGACCGGCGGATCCTGCTCGTCCTCACCGACGGCGTCGGCCCGGCCTGGTACGGGGAGGCGCTTCCGGAGTTCCTCGCCGGCGCCGCCGCCGCCCGGCCGGCGGCGGCGCTCCAGGTGCTGCCCCGGCGGCTCTGGCACCGGACGGCGCTGCGCAGCGCCCTCGTGGCCGCACGCGCCTCCGTGGCGGGCCGGCCCGTCCCGGCCTTCCGCTCGGACGCCGCCCTTCCCGGCATCCCGCCCGGCAACCGGGGCGCCGAACTCCGGGCGGACATCCGCTGGCTGCCGGTACTGGAGGTCGACGCCGACTGGGTCACCCCCTGGGCCGACCTGACCGCGGGCCGCACCTCCGGGTGGACGCCGATGCTCGCCGCACCGATCGCCGGCGTGCCGCGCCCGCAGCGCCCGACCGGCCCCGCCAACGACCCGGCCACGCCCGCCGAACGCGTCGCCCGGTTCCGGGCGGGCAGCTCGCCCGCCGCGTACCGGCTGGCCTGCCACCTGGCGGCGGCGCCGCTCAGCCTGCCGGTGATGCGGCTGGTCCAGCGGGCCACCGTGCCGGAGTCCGGGCAGACCGATCTCGCCGAGCTGTTCCTCTCCGGGCTGATCGCACCCCGGGGCGCAACGGCCGCCGACCCGGACGAGCAGGTCTACGACTTCCGGGACGGCGTGCGGGAGGAACTGCTCGCCGAACTGACCCGCACCGAGGCCGTCCATGTGCTGAAGCACGTGCTCACCAAGGTGTCCGGCCGGGTCGCGGCGACCTTCGGCGGCACCCGCGACTTCCGCGCCGTCGCCAGGCTGGTCGGAGCGGACGGGGACGGCGAGGAGGACGGCGGTGAGGTGCGGCTGTCGGCGCGGAGCCTGCCGTTCGCCGAGGTCGCGGTGACGGTCCTGGCGAGCGCCGGCGGCCAGCACGCCGCGCTCGCCGCGCGGCTGGCCGAGGCGGTGACGCGGACGGCGCGCGGGGCGCAGGCGACGCGGACGCCACAGCCGGACCCGCCACCGCTGCGGCTCGATCGGCTGTCCCCGGTCCGACCGGTGCTGAGCCCGCCGGAACCGCCGAGGATGATCGGACGGAAACGCGAACTCGCTGCCCTGGCCGCTGCCTTCGACCCCGACCGGGCGGTGTCCGGACCGCCCGAGCAGCCTGCCGTGGTGGTCGTCGTCGGCGCGACCGGCATGGGGCGCCGACGATTGGTCCAGGAGTACGTCGCGGCGTACGGCGGGCGCCACAGCTTCACCCACTGGATCGACGCGACCTCGCCCGGCTCCCTGGAGCGCGGGCTCGGCCGGCTCTGGTACGCCCTCTCCCCCGCCCTGTCCCCCGCCGACGAGCCCTACGACGCGTCCTCCCCGGCCGCCCTGTGGGAACGGCTGGCACGGCACCGGGACTGGCTCGTCGTCCTCGACTGCCTCCCCCCGGACGGCTGGTCCGCCGATCCCGAGTACCGGTTCTCCCACGAGATTCAGGGGCGGGGTTGCGTACTCGTCACGACCGACAGCCCCAGCAACTGGGCGGCGGGCGCCACGGCCGTCGTACTCGAAAACCTCGACACCGACGAGGTGCTGGACGAGCTGGCGGCACGGCTGGGCCCCGCGTACGACCCCGACGACTCCGGCCAGGCCACGGCCCTGCGACGGTTGGCGCAGCGCCTGCCGCACATGCCGGACATCCTCGCCGAGACGGACCTCGACGCGGAACTGGCGCGCGCCCTTCCCGCCGCGACCACCGCGCCGCCGCCGAGCCGGACGAGCAGCAACCGGGTAGTCGTCCACGCCACGGTCCAGGGCCTGCCGGTGACGCTGCGCCTGCCGGTCCCGGGCTCCGCGGCGCGGTCCGGGATCCCCGCGCCGTCCCCCGCGTTCACCGGCCGCGCCGAGGCTCTCGCCGCGCTGCTGTCGTTCCTGACACCCGTCGAACCCGGGAAGCTCCCGACCCGCACGGCGCTGGTCACCGGCCTCCCCGGTATGGGGAAGTCCGAACTCGTCCTCCGGGCCGCCGCCACGGTCCTGGAGCGCGGCTGGTACCCCGGCGGGACGCTCTACCTCGACCTGCGCGAGCACCCGTACACCCCCGGACCGTCCGGTACCCCGGGCCTGGCCGCCCCGCTGCACGCCCTGGGCATTCCGGCCGACATCGTGCCACCGGACGCCCCTGCCCGGCTCGCCCT
Organism: Streptomyces sp. NRRL S-495; assembly: GCF_000966955.1. Classification (NCBI taxonomy): domain Bacteria; kingdom Bacillati; phylum Actinomycetota; class Actinomycetes; order Kitasatosporales; family Streptomycetaceae; genus Streptomyces; species Streptomyces sp. NRRL S-495. The sequence goes on along the minus strand of NZ_JZWY01000695.1, from coordinate 5,777 downwards.
CCTCCAGGACGTTCTCGCCCAGCTCAGCGAGGAGGCCGGACCGCTCCTGCTCGTACTCGACAACGCGCCACCGCACGCCGACCTCGCGCCGTACCTTCCACTCGACGGCCGGGTCACGGTCCTCGTCACCTCCCGCCATTCGCTGCCGACCGGCGCCGTCCGGTTCGACCTGCAGGCGATGACCCCGGAGGATTCCGTCCAGCTCCTCCAGAACCGGGTACAGGCGTCCCTGCTCGGCGATGATCGCGTCCTTGGCCCGACCGGTCCCTGGCGGGCGCTGGCCGAACTGTGCGACGGCCTGCCGCTGGCGCTGACGATCTGCGCCGACCGGCTGGCCGACCAGCCGGCCCTCCCCGTGGCCGCCCTGGTCCAGGAGCTGAGCGACCACCGCTACCGACTCGACGGGCTCAGTCACCGCGAGCGGAGCGTGCGGGTCGCCTTCACCGAGTCGTACCTGGACCTGTCGAGCAGCGAGAGCCGGTTGTTCCGGCTGCTCTCCGTGTACCCGTACTCCGAACTGTCCATTGACGTCGCCGCCGGACTGGCGAGCCTCGACATCGTGGTGGCGGAGCAGCTCATGGCGGCACTGGCCCGGGCCCACCTGGTGGAGCCGGGCCCGACCCCGGACCACTGGCGGCTCCCCCCGCTGCTCCGGCTCTATTCCGTAAGCCGGGGCGAGGCCAATGCCGACGTCGACGGCCGGGCGTTCTCGCTCGACCGGCTGTTGGTCCACTACCAGTTGGAGACGGAGGCCGCCGCGTCCGGGGACCGCCGGGACACCATCCGTTTCCGCCGTCCCGAGCAGGCCCGGGCCTGGCTGGAGGCGGAACGGCCGATCCTGGCCGCGCTGGCCGCTTACACGGCCGAGCACGGTGACGTCGACGCCGCCCCCGCGTTCACCCGTTCCCTGCTGCGGATCCTCCTCACCGCCCGGCGATTCGGCGACCTGACCGCCATCGCCGAGAGCATGCGGGCGATCGACCGCCGCCGGGGCGGCAACACGGTTGCCGAGTGGTTCCTGCGCGCCCTCGTCCAGGCCCTGGACGACTCCCGGGTCCGGCCCGTGGACCGGCCCGCCGAAGATCGAGCAGCGCTCGATCGGCTGTTCCGGGTCTTGTCCGGGGAGGAGCCCCGGACCAACGAGCTCTACCTGGCCGTTCAGATCCCGGACGCCGACGAGGCAACGGTCCTCGTCCTGGAGCGGATCCTCGGCGAGGTCCAGCGCGCCTCGACCATCGAGAGCGGGCTCACCCGACCGTCGCCCGGGTTCGGGGCCGAGCTACTGCTCACATTCGTCGGACCGGGGTATCCCCTGGCCACGGCCGGGCGCGCCGTCCTCGACCTCTGGGACCGGATCAAACGGCTTGATCCCGCCGACCGGCCGCAGACCCCGGTCATCGTGTCCGTCCTGCACGGCGGCTTCCCCGAACGCCTGCCCGGAGCCGAACAGTTGAGGCTCAGGATCACCGGGGACCGCTACGACCGCAACCGGCTCGTCACGGCCGTCGCCGTCTCCGGGCCGGTGTTCGACATGCTCACCGAGCAGTTCGGCACGGACATCACCATGCGCTTCGACCTGCTGCTGGTCGGGGGTGCGAGGCCACCGGCCGAGGAGGCCACCTACCTGTACAGCGGGGACCCCCAGCTCCTGGGCCTGATCCTCTCCCATCCGACGGAGGGGCGGATCATCGAGTCGTGAGCCCGCCCGCCCCACCGGCGGCGGTGGTGGGGCGGGCGGGCCTGTGGTTGCGCGGACGTCAGGCGAGGCAGTCGGTGTCGGGCCGCGCCTCCAGGTACTTCCGGTCCAGCAGGGTCTTGACGTTGTAGGAGTCGGTCCCGAACTCGGCGGGCTTCAGCTTCTCGTTCAGGTACTGCTGGATGCCCTTGCCGGGCTGGGCGAAGCCGGAGGCGATGCCGCCCTGTTCGACCTTGAAGGGCAGCTTCACGCTGTAGCAGTGGTAGCTGTCGACCTCCTTGCTCTCCTCGACCACCGGGTTGAGGCTGTCCGGCGGGAGCGCGCGCTCGGGGAAGGAGGTGCCGGGCTTGGAGAGGTAGCGGCCGTAGTAGAGCCCGAAGCGGTCGAGCTTGGTGCCGGGCGCGATCTCGACGGTGGTCCGGTCGATGACGCCGTTGACGTCACGGAAGCCGTCCTCGGCCGGGTACTTCCAGTCGAGGCCGTCGCGGTACCAGGAGAGGAACTGCTGCGGCGTCAGGCCGCCGAAGCGGTCGTAGTTCTTCAGCAGCTTGGCGACCCCGGCGGGCAGGTTCCTGGGGCCGAGCTCCTTGAAGCCGCAGTAGAAGTTCTTCTTGTCCTCGGCGGTCGGCCGGTACTGCTCGCTGGGGCAGTCGGTCGGGTCCGCCTGGGCCTCGGTGACCGGGAGCGTGGTGGCGGCGGCGCTCTGGGTGGCGGCGGTGCCGGTCACCAGCAGGGCGGCCGCCAGGGACAGGGCGGCGAGATGGCGGGAACGCATGGGGTCGGGTCCTCCGGGGGTGGCAGGGGTCCGGGCCGGGCGCGCAGGGGGGCGCCCGGTGGCACGGAAGGGATTGATCGACAACGGATCGATCGGCACCGGAAGCTACACGCCGCCACGGCGTTGATTCGTGGGCGAAACGCCCTCCCCGGCCCCATTCACCCGATCGGCGGGAGTCCGGTGCGACCGGCGCCAATTCCAAGGGCGGGAAGGGGCTTTGGCCCAGGCCGGGGACGATGCCGGTCCCGACCTCCGAGCAAATGTTTCATGGGGAGAAATATTTACTTCCTCACGAATGTTCTCCCCGGAGTGTGCGCGGGAAGGCCCCGCCACCAGGCGAGGACAGGAGCGACCCGTGCGCGTCGAGATCTGGAGCGACATCAACTGCCCGTGGTGCTACATCGGCAAGGCGCGGTTCGAGCGGGCGCTGGAGCGCTTCCCGCACCGGGAGGCCGTGGAGGTCGTCCACCGGTCGTTCGAGCTCGACCCCCGGGCGCCGCACGAGGCCCGGCCGGTGGTGCCGCTGATCGCCGCCAAGTACGGGATCGGGCTGGAGCAGGCCGAGGCGGCGGAGCAGCGGATCGCCGACAACGCCGAGGCGGAGGGGCTGGCGTACCTGCGCTCGGGGCGTGACGCCGCGAACTCCTTCGACATGCACCGGCTGCTCCACTTCGCGGCCGAGCACGGGCGGCAGGCGGAGCTGCTGGACGCCCTCTACCGGGCCAACTTCGCCGAGGAGCGGTCCGCGTTCGCGCCCGGGCGGCTCGCCGAGCTGGCGGTCGAGGCCGGTCTGGACGGGGCCGAGGCGGCCCGGGTGCTGGCCGATCCGGACGCCTACGCGGAGGCGGTGCGCGAGGACGAGGCGACGGCGAGCGCGATGGGTGCCACCGGGGTGCCGTTCTTCGTCCTGGACCGGCGGCTGGGGGTCTCGGGCGCGCAGCCGGTCGACACCTTCACCGCAGCGCTGGAGCAGGCCTGGGACAGCCGGCCGGTCGTGCCGCTGGTCGCCGTCGGCACCGGCGAGAACGGCGGCGCGGACAGCGGTTCGGCCGCCGGCGAGGTCTGCGGGCCGGACGGCTGCGCGGTGCCGCAGCACTGACGGCGGCGGATGCGGGATGCTGGCCGCATGAGTACCGCGGTAGTGGTGGGCGGCGGGCCCAACGGGCTCGCCGCCGCCGTCCGGCTGGAGGCCGCCGGGGAGATCGGCGGCGGGGCGCGCAGCGGGGAGGCGATCGTGCCCGGGCTGCTGCACGACCACTGCTCCGCCATCCACCCGATGACCATCGGCTCGCCCTTCCTGCGCGGCCTCGGCCTGGAGCGCTTCGGGCTGGAGTTCCGGCTGCCGGAGATCGACTGCGCGCACCCGCTGGCGGACGGCACGGCCGGAGTCCTGCACCGCTCGGTCGCCGCGACGGCCGCCGGGCTCGGGGGCGCCGACGGCCGGCGCTGGCGGCAGCTGTTCGAGGGGCCGGTCGCGGGGTACGACCTGCTCGCCGACGACCTCATGGGCCCGCTGCTGCGGCTCCCCCGCCACCCGTTGCGGCTCGCCCGCTTCGGCACGCCCGCCCTGCTCCCGGCCGCCGCCGTCGCCCGGGCCTTCACCGGGGAGCGGGCCCGGGCGCTGTTCGGCGGGGCCGCCGCGCACGCCTTCCAACCGCTGGACCGGCCGCTGAGCGCCGCCGTGGGCCTCGGGCTGCTGACCGCCGGGCACCGGCACGGCTGGGCCGTCGCCGTCGGCGGCTCCGGGGCGATCACCCGGGCGCTGGCCGCGCTGCTCACCGAGCTGGGCGGGGTGGTGGAGACCGGTGTCCCGGTCCGCTCGGCGGACCGGCTGCCGCCCGCCGACCTCGTCCTGTACGACCTCGCGCCCGGCGCCGTCGCCACCCTCCTCGGCGACCGGCTGCCGCCCCGGACCGCCCGCGCCTACCGCCGGTTCCGGCACGGGCCGGGCGCGTTCAAGGTGGACTTCGCGGTGGCGGGCGGGGTGCCGTGGACGGCCGAGCCGGCCCGCCGCGCCGGGACCGTCCACCTCGGCGGCAGCTTCGCCGAGCTGGCCGCCGCCGAGCGCGCCGTCACGGCCGGGCGGATGCCGGAGCGGCCGTTCGTGCTGGTCGGCCAGCAGTACCTGGCCGACCCCGGCCGCTCGGCGGGCGACGTCCATCCGCTGTGGACGTACGCCCATGTGCCGCACGGCTGGACCGGGGACGCCACCGAGGCGGTGATCGCCCGGATCGAGGGCTTCGCGCCCGGCTTCCGGGAGCGCGTCCTCGGCCTGGCGGTCCGCCGCCCGGCCGACTTCGCCGCCGACAACCCCAACTTCGTCGGCGGCGACATCATGACCGGCGCCAAGGACGTCCGCCAGCTGGTCCTCGGCCCCCGGGCCACGCTCCACCCCTACGCCACCGGGCTGCCCGGCCACTACCTCTGCTCCGCAGCGACCCCGCCCGGGCCCGGTGTCCACGGCATGTGCGGGGCCAACGCCGCGGAGGCGGCCCTGCGGTGGCTGCGCGGGCGGTCTACGGGTGGGCGGGGCACGGCACGCGGCTGACGGCTGACGGCCCGACCGGCCGCCGATCAGGCCGGCGGGCCGGCCTCGGCCCCCGCCTCGGCCCCGGTCACCCGGGAGAAGGAGCGGCGGTAGACCCGGGGCGGGACGCCGCGGCGGCGGACGAAGCGCTCCCGCAGGACTGCCGCGCCGCTGTAGCCGACCCGGCGGGCGATCTCCTCCACCGGCAGGTCGGTGGTCTCCAGGAGTTCCTCGGCGGCGGTCAGCCGCAGCTCGCCGAGCCAGGCGTGCGGGGTGGTCCCGGTGGCGGCGGTGAAGCGGCGGAGGAAGGAGCGCTTGCTCATCACGGCGCGGCGGGCCAGTTCGTCGACCGGCAGCGGCCGGTGGAGGTTGGCGCGGGCCCAGCCGAGCAGTTCGGCCAGTCGCTCGTCCTCGCCGTCCTCGGGCACCGGTGCGGCGAGGTACTGGGCCTGGCCGCCGTCGCGGTGGGAGGGCAGCACCATGTCCCGGGCGATGTGGTTGGCGACGGCGGCGCCGTGTTCGCGCCGGATCAGGTGCAGGCAGAGGTCGAAGCCCGCGGCGGCGCCGGCACCGGTGGTGATCCGGCCGTCGTCCAGGTACAGGGCCTCGGGTTCGACGGTGACCTCCGGGTGGCTGCGGGCCAGCAGTCCGGCGAAGCGCCAGTGGGTGGTGGCGCGGCGGCCGTCGAGCAGTCCGGCGGCGGCGAGCGCGAAGGTGCCGACGCAGTGGGCGGCGACCAGGGCGCCGCGGTCGTGGGCGGCCGCCAGGGCGTCCAGGAC
>NZ_JZWY01000686.1:0-1083 GCF_000966955.1 Streptomyces sp. NRRL S-495 | reverse complement strand
GGGTGCCGGCGGCGGGGCCCGCGGCGGGCTCGGTCTTCTCGAAGTACGCGGCGGCGGGCCGCCGTTCGTAGCCGGCGTTGCGCAGCCCCTCGCCGAGCAGCTCCTCCGCCGGCAGCACATAGGCGATCCGTCGCACCCGGGCCTCGACCAGCCGCCGTTCCAGCTCCCGCAGCAGCGCGCTGGCCAGACCGCGCCCGCGCCAGGCCGGGGCGATCGCCACCCGCATCACCCAGGCCCGTTCGCCCGCGCCCGCCACCTGGGCGAGGGCGGCCCCGATCGGCAGGCCGTCGTGCACCGCGACCACGGCGGGCTGGCGGGCGGTGAGCGCACCGATGCACTCGGCGAGCGAGAACACCGACTCCTGCCCGAGCCCGGCGGTGCTGTCGATCAGATGGACGACGGCGGCCAGGTCGTCCTCGCGGTAGTCGTGGATCAGCCAGTTCACGTGCGTGGCTCCCTGCGCTCGCCGGTGGTGGTGCGGATTGCGGCGAACCTAGGCGCGGCGGCCGGGCCGCGTCGCCCGCCACCCCGGACAAGGGAGCGTGCGCGAACCGTACACGGGGACGGCTTGCCCCGAACGCGACGGACCCTGGCCGGTGTCCGGATTCGACGGAGGCCGAAGCACCTTGGTCGGCCGTGGCGCACGCGACAAGACTGGGCCCCGCTTCCACGAGTGTCACGACCGCGACCCGTCATCGAGGAGTCCCCATGAGCCGCACGTCCATGAGCCGCACGTCCACGATCCGTCTGCGCGTCACCGCCGTGGCCCTCGCCGCCTCGGCCTGTCTCCTCGGCGGCGTCGGCGCCGCCCAGGCGTCCACCACCGGCGCCGCCGCCCTCACCACCACCTCGGGCCGGGCGGTCACCGCGACCGAGACGGCGACCTTCACCGGCAGCGGGACCGGCGGTTCGATGGGCGCCGCCATCGAGAGCGCGACCAATGTGGCGCTGTCCTACGCCCAGGCGGCCGGCTGGCAGCGCAGCCAGTGCTACCGCCTCGCCTCCGACGTCCGGCAGTCCAGCGGCTGGTTCACCGCCGTCTCCAAGGTGTTCTGCCAGCGCTGAACCGCGCCGGCCCCACCC
>NZ_JZWY01000685.1:0-979 GCF_000966955.1 Streptomyces sp. NRRL S-495 | reverse complement strand
ACGCCAAGGGCCGCACCAGCTGACCCCGCCGGTCAGCCACCTGCCCCGGCACCGGACCGGCCGCCGACCCCACGACCCTCAGGACTGACACCACCCCATGTACCGCACCGCACTGCGCAACGTGCTGGCCCACAAGGCCCGACTGCTGATGACGACCCTCGCCGTCCTCCTCGGCACCGCCTTCGTGGCCGGCACCATGGTCTTCACCGACACCCTCGCCAGCGCCTGGCGCGCCCAGAGCGCCCAGAGCTTCACCGACATCGCCGTCACCGTCAGCGACCGGGGTGCCGTCGAGAAGGGGTACGACCACGGCGGCGGGGACGCCGACGGCCTCTCGCTCACCGAGGACACCCGCAAGGCGATCGCCGCGCTGCCCGGCGCCGCCGAGGCCCGCGGCGTGGTCAGCGGCTTCGCCGGCATCGCCGACCGCAAGGGTGCGCTGATCGGCGACGGCTTCTCCACCACCGGCACCAACTACGTCCCGGGCGCCGACGGCACCGACGCGCGTTTCCCGCTGGCCGACGGCCGGGGCCCGCGCACCTCCGGCGAGGTCGCGCTGGACACCAGGACCGCCGAGAAGGGCGGCTACAAGGTCGGTGACACCGTCCGCGTCGCCGTCAACGGCCCGGTCATGGAGCTCAAGCTCACCGGCACCCTGCACGCCAACGACCCGCGCGTGGACGCCGGCGGCTCGCTCGCCGCCTTCGACACCGCCACCGCCCAGCAGCTCTACCTGAGCCCCGGCCAGTACGGCGGGATCGACGTCAAGGCCAAGCCCGGCACGGACGACACCGCACTGCTGGCCGCCGTGCAGAAGTCCTTCCCCGAGCCCAACCGCTTCGACGTCAACACCGGTCGCGCGCTGGCCGCCGAGCAGGAGCGGAGGATCGACGAGCAGACCAAGGAGCTGTCCACCATGCTGCTCGTGTTCGCCGGGATCTCGCTCTTCGTCGGCATCTTCATCATCGCCAACACCTTC
>NZ_JZWY01000684.1:0-1612 GCF_000966955.1 Streptomyces sp. NRRL S-495 | reverse complement strand
GCGCCGTCGGCGCCAGCCGCAAGCAGATCACCCTCTCGGTGCTGATCGAGGCCCTGCTGGTCGGCCTGGCCGCCTCGATCGGCGGTCTGCTCGGCGGCATCGGCATCGCGGCCGGTCTGCAGTCCCTGCTCAACGGCCCGTGGGACGCCAACCTGCCGGACGGCCCGCTGGTGATCGCCCCGTCCACCGTGATCGCCTCGCTCGCCGTCGGCGTCGCCGTCACCGTGCTGGCCGCCTGGCTGCCCTCGCTGCGCGCCTCCCGGGTCGCCCCGGTCGCCGCGATGAGCTCCAGCGAGCAGCCCGCCACCCAGAAGTCGCTGCTGGTGCGCAACATCATCGGCCTGCTGTTCGCCTCCGGCGGCGCGCTCGGCCTGATCGGCGGCGCGGCCACCGAGTCGGTCAACCTGGTGGGCCTCGGCGCCGGCGCGCTGATGATCGGTGTCTTCGTCCTCACCCCGCTGCTGTCCCGCCCGGTGATCGCGCTGTTCGCCCCGGTGCTGCGCAGGCTGTTCGGCACGCCCGGGAAGCTGGCCCGCGAGAACGCCGTGCGCAACCCGCGCCGGACCGCCGCCACGGCCTCCGCCCTCACCATCGGCGTCACCCTGATCACCACGCTGAGCGTGGTCGGCGCCTCGGTGAGCAAGGCCGCCGACAAGGCCTTCGCCAGCGACCTCAAGGCGGACTACGCCGTCGCCATGGACAACTACTCGATGCTCTCCCCCGAGGTCGCCGGGCAGATCGCCAAGACGGCCGGGGTCACCGCGATGAGCGTGGTGCGGCATGTGCCGGTGAAGGCGGTCGCCGACGGCGACACCTCCTCGCTGACCTCCGTGGACGCGGCGACCTTCGACCGGCTGGTCGACATCAAGGTCACCGCGGGCGCGGCCGACGCGCTCCAGCAGGGCAAGCTGCTGGCCTCCAAGGACTACGCCGAGCGCAACGACCTCACGGTCGGCTCGACCCTGGACATCACCTACCCCGACGGCACCCGCGGCAGCCTCGCCGTCGGCGCCCTGGTGGAGCAGAACTCCGAGGTCCGCGGACTGATCGCCCCGGACCGGCTGGTCGGGCCGCACGCCGCCGCCGGCTCCGGCCTGCAGAAGGTGCTGGTCAAGGGCGCCGACGGCGCCACCCCCGCGCTCAAGCAGGCCCTGCGCGACGCCACCGGCGGCAACCCGCTGATCGGCGTCAAGGGCGAGAAGGACATCAAGGCGGAGACCAACCGGGCGATCAACGGCGTGCTGAACGTCATGTACGGGCTGCTGGGCATGTCCGTGATCGTCGCGATCCTCGGCGTGGTCAACACCATGGCGATGTCGGTGTTCGAGCGCCGCCGTGAGATCGGCATGCTGCGGGCGATCGGCCTGGACCGGCGCGGCGTCGGCCGGATGGTCCGGCTGGAGTCGCTGATGATCGCGCTGTTCGGCGGTGTGGTCGGTGTGCTGCTCGGCATCGTCACCGCCTGGGCCGCCGTCCGGACGATCGCGGGCTCGCTCAAGAGCATCACCCTGGTGCTGCCGCCGGTGCAGATCGGGTTCTTCCTGGTCGCCGCCGCCGTGATCGGCCTGCTGGCCGCCGTCTGGCCGGCCCGCCGGGCGGCCCGGCTGGACAT
>NZ_JZWY01000683.1:0-1990 GCF_000966955.1 Streptomyces sp. NRRL S-495 | reverse complement strand
CCGGGCGGCCCGGCTGGACATCCTGGGCGCGATCAAGAGCGGGTAGCCGCCGCCCCCGGGACAACCGGGACACCCCGGAACGACCGGAAGAACCCAGAACGACCGGCACGACTGGCATGACTGGCACAACGACGACGCCCGCCGGGACTCCTCCCGGCGGGCGTCGTGCTGTCCGAGCTCGGCGGGCGCCGCGCGCCCGGGGCAAACGTTTCCTCAGCAGCCGTTGAGGATCGAGGAGAGCGCGCTCTTCTCCGCACTGTCGACCGAGAGGCCGTAGTAGTACTTCACCTGCACCCAGGCGCGGGCGTAGGTACAGCGGTAGGAGGTCTGCGGCAGCCAGTGGGCCGGGTCCTGGTCGCCCTTGGAGCGGTTGGAGCTCGCGGAGACGGCGATCAGCTGCGGGCGGATCAGGTCGTTGGCGAGGGCCTGGCGCTGGGCGGTGGTCCAGGCCCAGGCGCCCGAGCGCCAGGCCTCGGCCAGCGGCACCAGGTGGTCGATGTCGAAGCTCGACGCGCTGGTGGTGGTGGCGTTGTCGTAGACCGAGAACCAGCTGCCGCTGACGGAGGCGCAGGCGGAGTCGGTGACGACGTTGCTGCCGTCGCGCTTGAGGACCGTCTCCCGGGTGTTGCAGGTGCCGGAGACGGTGATCCAGTGCGGGAAGAGCGCGCGGTCGTAGGTGGACTCGTGGGACTCCGCGGTCACCGCGATCGCGGCGAGGTAGCCGCGGGCGGTGGCGGCCGAGACCGGGGTCGGCAGGGCCGCCTGGGCGGCGCCGGCGCCGGTCAGCAGGGTGGTGAGGGCGAGCAGCAGGGCGCCGAAGGCGGCGGCCAGGACGCGGCGGGGCGTGCGTATCGCGGACATCGCGGACATACCGGTAACTCCTGGGTCGAGGAGGGCAGGGGAGAGCCCCCGGGCGGGAACCGGCCCGGGCTGCCGACCAGCATGTCGCCCAAGGGGTTTACGCGGGTAGATCCGAGAGGTGAATTTTTGACCGGATGTCAGGTACACAGACTGTCCGCACACTTCCGACCTGCCGGGACCGGTCGGGGAACGCGGACGCCCCGGCCGGTGGGTTCCGGGCGGGGCGTTGCGTGGTGTTGTGGGTGCGCCGGGTGGCGCGGGCCGGTGGTGTCAGGCGGTGGGGTGTGCCTGGGCGGGCTTGGGGGTGGTGGGCTTGGCGGGGCCGCCGAGGAGGCCGAAGAAGAAGGCGAGGGTGGGGGCGAGGTAGGCGAGCCAGACGACGAGCTGGAGGACGCTGGGGTCGGGCTGGAAGTTGAAGACGCCCTTGAGGAGGGTGCCGTACCAGCTGTCCTTGGGGACGGTGGTGGAGATGTCGAAGGCGAGGTTGTGCAGGCCGGGCAGCCAGCCGGCCTCCTGGAGGTCGTGGACGCCGTAGGCGAGGACGCCGGCGGCGACGACGACGAGCATGGCGCCGGTCCAGGTGAAGAACTTCGCGAGGTTGATCTTGAGGGCGCCGCGGTAGAACAGCCAGCCGAGGAGGGCGGCGGTGAGCAGGCCGAGGGCGGCGCCGACGATCGGGTTGTAGCCGTCCTCGGTGGCCTGGACGGCGGTCCAGATGAACAGGGCGGTCTCCAGGCCCTCGCGGCCGACGGCGAGGAAGGCGGTGGCCACCAGTGCGCCGGTGCCCATGGCGAGTGCGGCGTCGAGCTTGCCGTGGAGTTCGCTCTTGAGGTGGCGGGCGGTGCGGCGCATCCAGAAGACCATCCAGGTGACCAGGGCGACGGAGACGATCGAGAGTGAGCCGCCGAGGGCTTCCTGGGCCTCGAAGGACAGTTGCGAGGAGCCGAACTGCAGCACCGCGCCGAAGGCCATCGACAGCAGCACGGCCGCGCCGACGCCGGTCCACACCGGCGGGAGCTTCTCCCGGCGGCCGGTCTTGACCAGGTAGGCGATGAGGATGCAGACGACCAGGCTGGCTTCGAGTCCTTCGCGCAGGCCGATCAGATAGTTGGCGAACACGCCGGCTCCC
>NZ_JZWY01000682.1:0-1589 GCF_000966955.1 Streptomyces sp. NRRL S-495 | reverse complement strand
GGCTTCGAGTCCTTCGCGCAGGCCGATCAGATAGTTGGCGAACACGCCGGCTCCCTGGGGGTGAGGAGGGTGGTACGGGCGAAACGGGCGGGAGGTCAGCCGAAGAGGGCCTGGCCCCACCACTCGCCGGGCTTGCGGACGCCCGCGGGGCAGGCGAAGTGGGCCGAACCGACGTGCTGGATGTACTCGTTCAGCGCGTCGGAGGCCGCGAGCCGCTGCTGGAGCGGGACGAACGCCTTGCGGGTGTCCCGCTGGTAGGCCAGGAAGAACAGGCCCGCGTCCAGCCGGCCGAGGCCGTCGGTGCCGTCGGTGAAGGAGAAGCCGCGGCGCAGGATCATCAGGCCGTCGTTGGAATCCGGGTGGGCCAGCCGGACATGGGCGTCGTCGGGCATCGCCTTGAGGTCCGGGGCGTCGTGCTCCTTGGTCCGCCCGTACGCGGCGCCCTCGCCCTTGGTGCGGCCGAAGACGTCCTCCTGCTCCTTGAGCGAGGTGCGGTCCCAGGTCTCGATGTGCATCCGGATCCGGCGGGCCACCAGGTAGGAGCCGCCGGTCATCCAGTCCGGGCCCTCGCCGGGGGCGGCCCAGACGTGCTCGGCGAGCTTCGCGGTGTCGGTGCCGGCGATGTTGTGGGTGCCGTCCTTGAACCCCATCATGTTGCGCGGGGTCTGCGCGTCCGGGGTGGTGGACGAGGTCTTGCCGAAACCCAGCTGCGACCAGCGGATGTTGACGGTGCCCATGCCGATCCGGGCCAGGTTGCGGATCGCGTGGACCGCCACCTGCGGGTCGTCGGCGCAGGCCTGGACGCACAGGTCGCCGCCGCTGCGCTGCGGGTCGAGGTTGTCGCCCTTGAACTTCGGGAGGTCGATCAGGGCATCGGGCCGCCTGGCCTTGAGGCCGAAGCGGTCCACGCCGTCCTTCTCGAACAGGCTCGGACCGAAGCCGATGGTGAGGGTGAGCCGGGAGGCCGGCAGGCCCAGGGCCTCGCCGGTGTCGTCCGGCGGCGCCTCCGGCAGACCGCTGGCGGCGCCGCTGCCGACCTCGCGGCCGCCGGTCATCGCGGCGGCGGCCTTGGTCCACTCCTTCAGCATCCGGACCAGCGAGTCGCGGGTGGCGCTCGACGAGATGTCGAACGCCGCGAAATGCAGCCGGTCCTGGACCGGGGTGGCGATGCCCGACTGGTGGTCGCCGAAGAACGGGATGTCCGCGGTGGCGGCGGGCGCGGCCGGGGTGTCGTCGTCCTGACGGGTCGCGGCGGCGACCGAGCCGACACCGGCGGCACCCAGCGCGACCCCGGCACCGGCCCAGCCGATGACGGCACGGCGGCTGACCGGGGCGCGGCCGGCGGACGCCTCGGCGGTGGCGTCGGCGGTGGCGTCGGCAGTGGCGGCCGGCGTCGCGTTCTGCTGCTGGTTCTCGGCGTCCATGGGCGGGTGGACCCTTCTCTGTGCTGAACTCACGGATGCCGTGGCGGCCGCAGGGGCCGCCACGGCGGAGTACCGGATGTGGTGCGCGGTGCGGGGTCCGGTGCGCGCGCCGCGGACGGCCGCGCGCACCGGAATGCGGTTGTTACTTGACGACCACGGCGGCGG
>NZ_JZWY01000681.1:0-3742 GCF_000966955.1 Streptomyces sp. NRRL S-495 | reverse complement strand
CGGCGGCGAGCTTGGAGAGGGGCTCGCCGAGGGAGTTGACGGCGTCGGAGAAGGTCTTGCGCTCGGTCTCGGTGACCTTGTCGTAGGAGGTGTAGCTGCCGTCGGCCTGCTTGTACTTGGCGAGCAGGGTCTGGATGGCGGCGAACTCGGAGTCCAGGGTCTTGGCGAGTTCGGCGTCCTTCTCGGCGGCGACGGGCTTGAGGAGCTGGTAGGCCTTCTCGGCGCCCTCGACGTTGGCGGCGAAGTCGGCGAGGTCGGTGTGGCTGTAGCGGTCCTCCTCGCCGGTGACCTTGCCGGTGGCGACCTCGTCGAGGAGTTCCTTGGCGCCGTTGGCCATGCTGGTGGCGGTGATCTCGGCCTCGGGGATCTTCTTCTGCCAGTCCTTGAGGTCGGCGACCAGCTGGTCGGCGAGCTTCTTCTCGGCGTCGCCGATGACGGCGTCCGCCCACAGGGACTTCTCCAGCTTGTGCCAGCCGGTCCATTCCTGGCCGGGCTCGAGGCCGTCCTCGCGGGTGTCGGTCCTGGGGTCGACGTCGCCGAAGCTCTCGGCGACGGGCTCGGTGCGCTCCCAGCCGGTGCGCGAGGGCGCGTAGAGGGACTTGGCCTTCTCGAGTTCGCCGGCCTTGATCGCGGCGGCGAAGGCCTCGACGGCGGGGATCGTGGCGTCGGCCTGTTCCTGGGCGTACGTGCGGTAGGAGTCGACGGCGGCGGTCAGGCGGGGGTCGGTGGGGGCGGCGGTGCCGTCGCCGGTGACGGTGATCCTCTGGCGGATGCCGTCGCCGACCATGCCGGGCTTGCAGGCGACCTCGTAGGAGCCGGCCTTGATCTCGGCGGTGATGGTGGCCCTGGTGCCGGGGCCGATGTTCTCGCGCTCGGTGACGATCTTGTCGCCGGCGGCGTAGACGTAGACCTCGGTGACCTTGGATCCCTTGTTGGCGATGTCGATGCTGACGTGGCCGGCCGGGAACGTCGTCCTCGACACCTCGCAGGCGGTGTCGGTGGCGTTGACCTTGACGGCGTCGGCCGCGGCCTTGTCGTCCTTCTTCTGCGAGCAGCCGGCCAGTGCGGCGGTCGCCACGGCGAGGGTGAGCAGCGTGGCGGCGGTGGAACGACGGGCGGACATGCGGGCTCCAGCGGTCAGGNCAGGACAGGGCGTTTCAGGGCAGGGCGTTTCAAGGCAAGGCGTTTCAAGGCAGGGCTGAGCGCAGGCGGGGAGCAACGACGCCGTCGATGCCCCCGCCCACTTAGCTAAGGCATACCTTAGGGATATCGGTTTTTGCCGTCCACACCGGGGTCGGTCACAAAACGGCCCAGGTGGGACAAGGGCTCCGGCGCCCCGATGGTCGGTCCACCGACGATTTCCGGCCACTCACGGCTCGACCGGAGGTGACACGGATGGCAAAGAAGTGGTAAAGGGGCACGCACCGGTGGGTGCGCGCCCCTGGGAAGGCGTCGTCCGGGACCGCCGCGCTCAGCCCGTCGGGGTGCGCCGGGCGGCGGCCCTGGCGGTCCAGCGGCCGTCCTGGCGGGTGATCCGGATCGGGTGGCCGAAGGTCGCGCTCACCAGCTCGGTGGTCATCACCTCGTCCACCGGACCGGCCGCGACCGTCTCCCCGGCCCGCAGCAGCAGCGCGTGCGTGGTGGACTCCGGCAGCTCCTCCAGGTGGTGGGTGACCAGGACGCTGGCCAGCTCCGGGTGCTGATGGCGGAGCAGGTCCAGGCTGTCCAGCAGCAGTTCCCTGGCGGTCAGGTCGAGCCCGGTGGCGGGCTCGTCGAGCAGCAGCAGCCGCGGACTGGGCATCAGGGCCCGGGCGATCAGCGCCCGGCCCCGCTCGCCCTGGGAGAGCGTGGTCCACGGCGACTCCGCGGCCGCCGTCATGCCCAGGGTCCCGATCAGCAACTCGGCCCGCTCCAGCTCCTCCGGGGCGGGCTTGCGGTTCAGGTCCGGCTCGATCGTGTTGGTGACGCCGGTGAGGACGACCTCGCGCACGGTCAGCGGCGAGCGCAGCGGGTGGCGCGGATTGACGTGGCCGAGGTGGGCGCGCAGCTCGCGGATGTCGACCCGGCCGAGCCGGCGGCCGAGCACGTCCACCTCGCCGCGGGTGGGATGCGAGACGGCACCGAGCAGGGCGAGCAGGGTCGACTTGCCGGCGCCGTTCGGGCCGAGCAGCGCCCAGTGCTCGCCGGGGTGAATGGCGAGGTCGATCCCGCGCAGCAGGTGGCGGCCGTCCCGGACGACGTCCACGGCCCGGGTACGCAGCAGCGGGGCCGGCGGCTCCGGCAGCTCGGGCGCCTCCGACGGTGCGGTGGACGAGCCGGTGCCGGGCGGGCGCGGGGCGGACGTGCTCATGCGGGCGGGCCTCCTGGGGTCCTCCGGTGCCGGGCGGGGTCACGGGCGCGGCGCCGCACCGGACGGGCCGCCGCCGACCGTCCGCGTGCAGAGTACAACCGTCGACCCGGGGGACGGGTCCGATGTCCGGGTCGTGGACGGCCGCCCCGCGCGGGCGCCGTGCGTATCCCCCTTTTCCCCGGCGGCAGTTGGCGTCAGGATCGGTGCGCGAACCGTGGAACCGGACCGGACCGACGGCTCGTGGAAGCGGTGCGGGGGCCACAGGCAGGTGAACGCGGGTGGAGGGGACGGGTCATGACAGGGACGGACACACCGCCGGAACTCGGTACCGGACGGGCCGGGACGCTGCCCGGACGGTTCGAGGAGCACGCCCGCACCGCGCCCGGGGCCGTCGCCCTGCGCTGGGCCGGAACGGAGCTCGACTACGGCGAACTCGACGCCAGGGCCGACCGCCTGGCCCACCACCTGGTCGAACGCGGGCTGCGGCCCGGCGACCTGGCCGCAGTGGCGCTCGGCCGGGGCGTCGAGGTGTACATCGCCCTGCTCGCCGTGCTCAAGACCGGCGCCGCCTACCTCCCGCTGGAGCCCGGCGCCCCTGACGGGCTGCTGCGGCACGTGCTCGCCGAGGCCGGGCCGGCCCTGGTCGTCACCGAGGAGGCGCACCGGATCCGGCTGACCGACGCCGGGGCCCGGGAACTCGTCTGCCTCGACTCGGCCCGGTCCGCCCTCTCGGCGGGGCCCGCCGGCCCGCCCCCGGTCGACCTCGACCCGGACGGCCCCGCGGTCGTCCTGACCACCTCCGGCACCACCCGGGCGCCGCGCTGCGCCGGGCTCTCGCACCGCAACCTGCTCGCCGTCCACCACGGCTGGCGCACGGTGTACGGCCTGACGCCCGCCGACCGGATCCTGAGCACGGCGAGCCTGGAGTTCGACGTGTTCACCGCCGACTGGGTGCGCGCGCTCTGCTCCGGCGCCACGCTGGTGGTCGCGCCGCGCAACCTGACCCTGGACCGCGCGGCCGACATCGCCGACCTCCCGCCGCTGATCGCCGCCGAGCGGATCACCGTGCTGGAGCTGAACACCCGCACCGCGCGCCGGCTGACCGCCCACCTGGCGCCGCGTCCGGGCGAGAGCCCGCTCGCCGGGGTGCGGGTGCTCACCGTCGGCGCCGAGAAGTGGTGGCTGGACGAGCACCTGGCGCTGCAACGGCTGCTCGGCCGGTCCACCCGGGTGATCAACGTCTACGGGCTGGCCGAAGCGGGCGTGGACAGCACCTGGTTCGAGGTCCGGGAGAGGAACCAGGTGCTGCGCGGCACGGCGCCGTCGCTGATCGGCGCGCCGTTCCCCGGCGCCCGGGTGCTGGTGCTCGCCCCGGACGGCACCCCGCTGCGG
>NZ_JZWY01000680.1:0-3718 GCF_000966955.1 Streptomyces sp. NRRL S-495 | reverse complement strand
CGCCGGTCCCGGCCTCGGCCGCGGCTACCCCGGCCGGCCCGAGGAGACGGCCCGCCGGTTCGTGCACTCGGCGCACGACAAGGACGGCCGGGTGTTGCTGACCGGCGACCTCGGCCGGTTCACCGCGGACGGCACGCTGGAGTTCATCGGCCGGGCGGCGGGCGTGGTCGGACCGACCGACGTCCGGATGTCCGCCACCGTCGCCAGGACGGTGTCCCTCGCGGCCCGGGCCGAGGCCCGGCTGCGCGCCCGCCCCGGGATCCGGGAGGCGGCGGTCGCCGAGGTGGAGGTGGCGCCCGGACGGCGCGAGCTGGTCGGGTACGCCGTCGCCGTGCCCGGCGCGCCGGACACCGACGGCTGGTCGCTGACGGCCGCGCTGAAGGCCTTGCTGCCGGACGGGGAGGCACCCGCCGCCGTGGTCCCGGTGCCCGAACTCCCGCGCACCCGGGCCGGCAAACTCGACCGGGCCGCGCTGCCGCTGCCCGCGCCGGCCGACCACGGGCGGCAGGAGCTGGAAGGGCGGCGGGAGCCGCGGCTCCGCCGGGGTGGACTCCGCCCTCGGCTGCGGCGTGATCGGCCTCGGGGTGCCGGCGGCGGTCGTCGCCGGGCTGCTCACGAACAGCCTCTGGCCGGGTTCGACCGACGTCTCGGCCGTTCCGGCCCCGTACGACGACCTCTTCCGGGTGCTCTACTTCTTCGAGTGCGCCTCGTTCGGACTCGGCGTGGCCTGGCTGCTGTTCGGAGCCGGGACTACGGCGCGGATGCGGCGGCCGCCCGGTCTCTCGTTCGCCGCGCACCTGGCGGTGTTCTGGCTGCTGGCCTCCTGGTGGCCGCAGGACAACCTGTACCGGACCACCCGCCCGTACGACTGGCACGCCCAGGCGTGGCTGGTCTTCGTGTTCAACATCGCCCTGATGGTCTCGGCCGCGATCCTGGTCCGGTTCCTGGCCTGGCGCCCGAAGCCGTCCGAACCGCCGAAGCAGCCCTGACCGGTGGGGCCCGGTCGGAGGCTCAGCGCAGGGCCTCGAACATCCGGCCCAGCCCGTGGTGGGCCGCCCCGAGCAGGGCCTGCGCGGCGTCCAGCGCCTCGACGCTCCGGGCGGCGAGCGCCAGACCGACGGCCGGCTCCGGCTCGTGGCCGGCCGTCACGATCAGCGGCAGCAGCGTCGCGCCGAGCCGCGCGCAGGCCGGGCGCAGCCGGTCCAGGTGGCCGTGCAGCGCCTCCTGGGAGAGCCGGGCGCCGAGCGGCATCGCGTCCAGGGTGCGGACCAGGTGGCCGGGGCCGCGCACCTGGTCCAGCCGGTGGCGCAGGACGAAGGCGATCGCCGGTCCGGTGAGCCGCAGATTGGCCTCGGTCGGGGCGAGCCGGCGTTCGCGGTCGGTGACGAAGTCCACGTCGTACCAGCCCCGGTGGCCGGCCTCGGCCAACCGCTCCCCCACCGCGAGGCCGAAGCGTTCGGCGGTGGCGGCGGCGCCGGGCGGCACCACGCCCGGACCGACCGTCACCCCCTGGTAGCGGGTCCCGTCGACCGCCATCTCGCCGACGCCCACCGGGTGGACCCGGCCGTCGGCGCCGATCACCGCGTCGAAGGTGAGGTCGCGCAGCCGGCCGGTGCCGGCCGGACCGGCGTCCACGTACTCCTCCAGCAGCAGCGGGCCGCCGGACGGCAGGGCGTCCTCGCGTTCCAGCCGGCGGAGCAGCGCCCGGGCGCCGCCGGCCGCCGACAGCTCCGCCGGGGTGATCACGACGGTTCCGTAACCACCCACTCCGTGCCGGGACTTGAGTACCGTGGCGCGGCCCCGGGCGGCGTGGGCGGCCAGTCGCCGGGCGGCCGCCCGGGGGCCGTCCACGGACTCCTGCCGGGGCACCCGCACGCCGGGGTGGTCCTGGGCGAGCGCGGCGAAGAGGCCGTGCGCGGCGTCCTTGGCCTCGTAGCGGCGGACGGCCGCGAGCTCCGGACCCTCGCCCCGGTCGGGGGTGCGGCCCCAGAACAGCACGGGGCCGGGGCCGGTGGCGAGCCGTTCGGCGAGCGCGGGGCGGGTGGCGAGGGCCTCGGCGACCGTCCCGCGGGGGGCGATGCCGTCGAACAGCTCGACCGGCCCCCAGTCCAGTTCGCGGGCGAGCCAGTCGATCCAGGCCCGGTCGACCTCGGCGGGCAGTACCAGGGCGGCGGGTTCGGGGCTGTAGCCGACGGCCAGTCCGGCGTAGTGGTGCGCCCGGCGGAGGCGGTCGGCGCGCCGCTCGGCGGCGGACGGCGACGTGGCGGACCTGCTGCCGGGGAACCTCCCTGGGGCGAACCGCCCGCGGGACGACGGTTCGAGGAGGAACTGCTCGTTGAAGTCGGCCACATTGCCGACGTGCACCGCACGACGTCCGCCGGTCCAGGCCCCCACCCATCCGTCCATCCCGCGAGCGTACGGCACGGGTGCTGACGAGCGCCCACGGACGACGGGCCCGGCGCAAGCGTGAACAGACAACTCGAAAACGATCACATTTGATCAATACAGGACACGAATTGGCAAAGTTCTGACGTTCGCTCTAGCCGTGGATGACTGCCCACCGTCAATCTCATCGCAGCTCTCATCCCTGCATCACGCAGCATCCCCGACTGGAGTCAGAGTGAGCCCCACCTCCTCTTCTCGCCGCTTCCTCGCGGCCGGAGCCATAGCGGCCACCGCCGCCCTCGTCGCCGCCACCGTCACCGCCGGGACCGCGTCCGCCGCCCCCACCGGCCGTGACGCGGCGATCGCCAAGGCCCGGGCCAACGTCGCCCACAACGCGTCGGTCTTCGGCTTCGCCGACGGCCAGGACCTCCTGGTCAAGGACGTCGTGCTGGACGCCGACGGCACCCAGCACGTCCGCTTCGACCGCACCTACCTCGGCCTGCCCGTGGTCGGCGGCGACCTGGTGGTCCACCAGGACTCCCGCGGCCGGCTCAAGGACTCCTCCCGCGCGGCCGCCCACGACGCCGCCGTGCGCACGATCGTTCCCAAGGTCCCCGCCCAGCTCACCGCCGGCCGCGCGCTCGAAGCCGCCCCCGGCGTCGACAGCGCCACCAGCAGCCCCGAACTCGTGGTCTGGGCCGCCGACGGCACCCCGCGCCTCGCCTGGCGCACCACCGTCGAGGGCACCGGCGACCACGGCCAGCCGGCCGGCCGGATCGTCGTCACCGACGCCAACACCGGTGAGCAGATCGAGGCCTACGACGCCGAGCACCAGGCCACCGGCACCGGCCACTCCGAGTACACCGGTGACATCACCATCGACACCACCGCGCAGACCGGCGGCTTCTCGCTGAAGGACCCGACGCGCGGCCACATCACCAAGGACGCCAACAACGTCTCCGCGAGCTCGCTCAACGCGAACTCCGGCACCCTCTTCACCGACACCGACAACGTCTGGGGCGACGGGAAGAAGTTCTCCACCGACCGCGCCACCGCGGCCGTCGACGCCCACGCCAACACCGCCTGGACGTACGACTACTACAAGAACACCTTCAACCGCAGCGGCATCAAGAACGACGGCAAGGGCGCCACCGTCTTCGTCCACGTCGGCACCAAGTGGGACAACGCCCAGTGGTCCGACAGCTGCTTCTGCATGATGACCGGTGACGGCGACGGCGTCACCGACCCGGAGCAGGTCGACCTCGACACCATGGGCCACGAGATGACCCACGGCGTCACCAGCGCCACCGCCAACCTCCGCTACAGCGGCGAG
>NZ_JZWY01000679.1:0-1277 GCF_000966955.1 Streptomyces sp. NRRL S-495 | reverse complement strand
CCGGCGGCCTCAACGAGTCCACCTCGGACATCTTCGGCACCATGGTCGAGTTCTACGCCAACAACGCGGTGGACAAGGGCGACTACCTGTTCAGCGACCAGTCCACCCCGCCGTGGCTGCGCCGCTTCGACAAGCCCTCGCTGGACGGCCGCTCCGCCGACTGCTGGAGCCGCAAGGTCGGCCAGCTCGACGTGCACAACTCCTCGGGCGTCGGCAACCACTGGTTCTTCCTCGCCAGCGAGGGCAGCGGTGCCAGGACCATCAACGGCGTCAGCTACAACAGCCCGACCTGCAACGGCTCGACGGTCACCGGCATCGGCAACCAGAAGGTCGCCAACATCTGGTACCGCGCGCTGACCGTCTACATGACCTCCACCACGGACTACAAGGGCGCGCGGGCCGCGTCGCTGAGCGCCGCCAAGGACCTCTACGGCGCCACCAGCACCGAGTACAAGGCCGTCGCGGCCGCCGCTCTGGTGGGCCGGTGCGTCCGGGCGTCCGGTGCGTCCCGGGTCCGGTACGTCCGGGCCTCCGGGCGTCCGGTGCCGTCAGTCGCCCAGGACGCGGACCGGCGCCCCCGCCAGGAAGGCCGCGATGTCCTCCACCGCCTCGCCGTAGTAGCGCCGGTAGTTGTCCCGCGACACGTACCCCAGGTGCGGGGTGGCCAGCAGCCGGGGCGCCGTCCGCATCGGGTGGCCCGCCGGCAGCGGCTCCTGGTCGAACACGTCCACCGCCGCCCCCGCGATCCGCCCCGCCGCCAGCGCCGCCAGCAGCGCCTCCTGGTCGACGATCGCCGCCCGGGAGGTGTTGACCAGGTACGCGTCCGGCCGCATCAGCGCCAGTTCGGGCGCGCCGACCAGCCCCCGGGTGCGCGCCCCGAGCGCGAGGTGCACGGAGACGAAGTCGCTCTCCCGCAGCAGCTCCTCCATCGACCCCGCCCGGCGCACACCCACCTCGGCCGCCCGCTCCCCGGTGAGGTTGCTGCTCCACGCCACCACGTCCATGTCGAAGGCGAGCCCCACCCGGGCGACCCGGGCGCCGATCTTGCCCAGCCCCAGCAGGCCCAGCCGGCGCCCCGCCAGATCCGCGCCCACCGTGCTCTGCCACGGCCCGCCGGTCCGCAGCGCCGTTGTCTCCTCGACCAGTCCGCGGGCCAGCCCGAGCAGCAGCGCCCAGGTCAGCTCCACCGGCGGCGTCGACGAACTGGCCGTCCCGCACACGGTGACCCCGTGGGCGCGGGCCGCCGCGTGGTCGATCACCGAGTTCCGCATCCCCGA
>NZ_JZWY01000678.1:0-13932 GCF_000966955.1 Streptomyces sp. NRRL S-495 | reverse complement strand
CCGCATCCCCGAGGCGACCAGCAGCCGCAGCCTGGGCAGCCGCTCGAACACCTCCGCCGGAAAGGCGATCCGCTCCCGCAGCGTCACCACGATGTCGAAGTCCGCGACCGCCGCGACGAGTTCCGCCACCGAGGCCGGATGCTCGCGGAACGCCACGACCTCGACCCGGTCGGCCACCGGGGACCAGTCGGCGATCGTGGTGGCGACACCCTGGAAGTCGTCGAGTACGGCGCAGCGGAGTCTCATGCCCCGCACTCTTCCAGATCCGCCCGGCACCGCCGGGCCCGGCCCTGCTCCGTCGTCGGCGCACCTGGCCGGGACACCCCCGGAGGCCGTCCGGCGCCCCGGTGTGAGAGGGTCGGCGGCCGGACGGAGGAGGCGCCGATGCGGACGAGTGGAACCGGGGACATGGCGGGGAGCCGGGACGTGACGGGGAGCCGGGACGTGACGGGGACCGGCGGGCGGGTCCTGGTGGTCGACGACGATGCGGCGATCCGCCGCGGGCTGGAGCGCGGTCTGCGGCTGAGCGGCTTCTCGGTGGCCCTCGCCGAGGACGGCGGCGCGGCGCTGGCCCGGATGGCCACCGAGCTGCCGGACGTGCTGGTGCTCGATGTGTCGATGCCCGGCCTCGGCGGCGTCGAGGTCTGCCGCCGCCTGCGCGCCCGGGGCGACGACCTCCCGGTGCTGATGCTGTCCGCCCTCGACGAGGCCGCCGACCGGGTCGCCGGGCTCCAGGCGGGCGCCGACGACTACCTGGTCAAGCCGTTCGCCCTGGAGGAACTCGTCCTGCGGCTGCGGGCCCTGCTCCGCCGCCGGCCGCCGCAGCCGGACGACCGGGTGCTCGCCGGACCCCTCAGCCTCGACCCCGGCACCCGCCAGGCCCACCTGGACGGCGAGGAACTCACCCTCACCCGGCGGGAGTTCGAACTGCTCTCGCACCTGGCCCGGAACGCCGGCCTGGTGCTCTCGCGCGAACTGCTGCTGGAACGCGTCTGGGGCTACGACGCCGAGGTGCGCAGCGACGCCGTCGACACCTTCGTCAGCTACCTGCGGCGCAAGACCGAGGCCGGCGGGCGGCCCCGGCTGATCCACACCGTCCGGGGCGTCGGCTTCGTGCTGCGCACACCCGACGGATCGCGGCAGGCCCCGCGATGAGGCTCTCCACCCGGATCGCACTCTGGGCGGCGGCCGTGGTGCCGCTGCTGGTGGTGCTCGCGGGCCTGCTGCTGCTGCCGCTGGTCGGCCGGGACCTGCGGCACCAGCAGGACGCCCGGCTCGGCGAGCGCGCGGCCGCGCTGCTGCCGAGCGTCCGGGCGCTGGTGGCCGCCGACAGCAAGGGCCGGCCCAAGGTGGAGCAGAACCAGCAGCGCAAGGTGGTGGACGCCGCCCTGGACCTGGGGGTGCGGGTGACCGGCACCGACGGCGGCGTCCTGCTGTCCGTCGGCCCGCAGCCGGACGGGCCGGAGGGCGCGAGTGCCCTCCCGACCGAGCCGGGCGGCGGGCCGGTCACGGTCCGGGACCACGGCACCTCCTGGCGGGTCCTCACCTGGGCGGTCGGAGGGAACGGCCGGGGCAGCGGCTCCGGCCTGCTGCAGGTGATCGCCCCCACCGGGCCGGCGGACCGGCAGGCGGCCGCGGTGCGACGGCGGGTCCTGCTCGTCGCCCTGGTGTCGGCCCCGGTCGCCGCACTGCTCGGCTTCGCGCTCGCCGAGCGGGCCACCGCCCCGCTGCGCCGGCTCAGCCGCCGCGCCGCCGGGCTGGACCCGGCGGCGGCACCCGCCGGGCCGACCGGGCCGACCGGGCCGGGCTCCCCGGAGTCTCCTGGCTCGTCCGGCTCGCCCGGTGGTCACGGGTTCCTGCCCGAGCGGACCGGGACCGCCGAGGTCGACGAGCTGTCCTCGGCCCTCGCGCTGCTCCTCACCCGCTACGACGAGCAGGCCCGGCGGACGGCCCAGGCGCTGGACACCGCCCGGGCGTTCTCCGCCGACGCCTCGCACGAGCTGCGCACACCGCTGATGAGCCTGCGCACCAATCTCGACGTCCTGGCCGCCCACCCGGACCTGCCCGCCGACGACCGGGACGAGGTCGTGGCAGAGCTGCGGCAGGACCACGCACGGCTGCTCGACCTGCTCACCGCGCTCAGCACCCTGGCCCGGGGCGACCTGGTCCAGTTGGACGCGTTCCAGCCGGTCGACCTCGCCGAACTCGTCGACGCGGCGGCCGAGGAGGCCCGCCGCCGCCACCCCGGCACCGTGTTCGCCGTGCACGCCCCGGCCGAACTGCGGGTGTTCGGCTGGGAGTCCGGGCTGCGGATCATGCTCGCCAACCTCCTCGGCAACGCCGCCGTGCACGGCGGCGCCGACGGCGCCCCGGCCCGCGTCGCCGTCCGGCTCGCCGCCGAGGGCGCGCAGGCCAGGCTCACCGTGGACGACAACGGCCCCGGGGTACCCCCGGAGGACCGGGCGGCCGTGTTCCAGCGCTTCCACCGCCGCCGGGACAGCCCCGGTTCGGGCCTCGGGCTCACCCTGGTCGCCCAGCAGGCCGCGCTGCACCGGGGCACCGTCGCCCTCACCTCGCCGCCCGACGGCACCGGCTGCCGGGCCGAGGTGACCCTGCCGCTCCCCCGCCCGGACGCGCCGACCCTGGAACTCCCGGCCCGCCGGGACTGGCTCAGCGGCCCGGGGCGCTAAGCCTGTTCGGGCACCGGGCCGGCCGTTCCACAGGGATTCCACAAGAAGGCGCCCTACCGTCCGACTCGACCGCACCGCACCGCACCCCGGTGCACCCCGGTGCACCGCACCGGGCCGTTCGGGTCCTGGTCCGGGTCCGGGCCGAAGAGAGGACGTCACATGCCCGCAGTCAACCGCCTTCCCTCCGGTCGCCTGGCCGGCGCGCTCGGTGCCCTCGCCCTGACCGGTGCGCTGACCGGCGCGCTGCTGGCCGGCACGCCCGCCGCCCAGGCGGCTCCGGCCGCCCCGAGCTCCGGCCCGGCCGCCGCCACCTCACCGACCGCCCTGCCGACACCCACCGGTGACGGGGCCAAGAGCATCTGCAAGCGCCTGCCCAGCACCGAGGGGCACCTCACCAACGCGCTCAACCGGCTCAACGGGGACGCCACCATGGCCGGCTCCGTCGCCCGGCTGGAGCAGCGGGTCGCGAACGCCAAGTCCGCCGGTCACACCGAGGTGGAGACCTACCTCAACGGCCGGCTGACCGCCCGCAAGGCCCTGGTCGGCACCCTGAAGTCGCGGCAGAACGACCTCAAGTCCGTGGCGACCTGGTGCGCCGCCCACGGCCGGGGCACCGGCAAGTGACCCGCCGCCCCGCCGGAGCGGTGCTCGCGGCCGTTCTGCTGGCCGGAGCGGCGCTGCTCACCGGCTGCGGTCCCGGTGCCGACCACGGGCCCGCCACGCCCGGGCCCGCCGCCCCCGGCGCGGCCGACGACGCGGCGCCCGGGGACCTCCAGCAGAAGCTGGACGCCGCCGAGAGCGCCGCCGCGGCGGCCGACGCCGACACGGCGGCCGAGAACGGCTGATCCGGTCCGAGCGAGGAACGGGCGGCGGGGGTGTGCCGGGCCGGTCGTGGGGGCCGGCCCGGCACACCCCCGCCGTCGAACGCCGTCGCTCTCAGGACCTACGGCGGTCCCGCCACCGCGGCCACCGGCCGGGCGGCTCCGTCGACCCCGACAGCCGGGCCGACAACTCCCGGTAGCCCTGGTACTCCAGCTGCCGCCCGATCTCGGCCACCTCGTCCGGACGACGCGAGGAAACCGTCATGATCGCCTCCTGGAGCGCCGTTCCGTGGCCGGCCGGGTCCAGGTACCGGAGGAACTCGGCGACGTCCTCCGGAGGCCGGTAGCGGCAGACGTTCACCGTCATCCGATGGCTGAGTTCCGACGCCATGCCGGCGTCGAGCAGGCTCGCCACCGCCCGGGCGATCTCCGCACCGGTCCTGCCCCGGGAGGAGAGCTCGGTGGCCAGCATCTCCGCGCTCCCCGACCGGCCGATCCGCATCAGGCGCCCGATCACCCCGGCCACCGAGCCGCCCGCCAGCATCCGACCGGCCAGCAGCTCCGCCGTCTCGTTCGAGTGTCCGGCGGGGTCCCGGTCCGTCGGTCCGTCGGCCGGCAGCGGGGCCTCCAGCAACGCGGCGACCCGGTCGGGGGGCTCGTCGGCGAGGACATGGTCGACGATCCGCTCCGCCTCCGGCCGCCGCCCGTTCGCCCGCAGGTCCCGGAGGATCAGGGCGAGTTCCGCCGCTGGCCGGGCTGCCGCGAGGATCCGCCACAGTTCCGCCCGCCGGTCCGGCAACACGGGCCAGGACACCGTGTCGGGCCCTGTCGGCGGATACGCCAGGTCCGCCAGCGCGGCCAGCAGACCGACCACGTCCTCGGGCTCCCGGTACAGGACCGCCGCTGCCAGGGCCGCCCTGGCCGGCCCGCCCCGGGCGGCGAGTGCGGCGAGTTCCCCGACCGGGCCGTCCGCCCCGACCGACCGCCGCAGGGCCGCGCGGTCGAGGCCGGGGACCGTCCGGTGCAGCTGCCGGTACCAGGCCACGACCGGCGCGTCCGGCGGGGCCTCGTCGACCAGGGCGGCCGCGTACCGGAACCGGCCGTGCTCGTTCAGCCCGACCCAGAAGCCGGAGGTGTCGACCGTCCGCGCGTACGCGCGGAGCACGGGCAGCCCGAGCCGCTCGGCGCCGTTCCGGTGCAGATGGTCGAGGAGGCCCAGGGCCTGCTGGGCCGACAGCTCCGGGGCCAGCGTGTCCATCACGTGGCCGCGCACCTCCTCGCCCCGCGCGTCCAGCGCCGCGAACAGCCGGCCGAGCTCCTCGTCGGACCCGGTCCAGCGAGCGGCCCGCAGCACAGCCCCGGCGAGGACGCCCTGCCGTCCGGCCAGCAGCTCCACCAGCAGCTCCGCGAACCGGTCCGGCGGCGTCACCCGCGCGACATGCTCCACAAAGCGCTCGACCGCCAGCCCCCTCCTCAACCGCTCCAGCCGGAAATTGCCCAGCACCTCGGCGACCTCCCGGACGGGGCGCCCGGCCGCCGCCCAGCACAGCACCTCGAACGCCTCGTCGTCCCGGAGCGCTTCCAGCAGGCCGACGACGACCGGGGGCGGCTGCTCGCTCCCGAGCCGCTCCAGCAGGAGACCGGCCTCCCGCCCGCCGCCGGCACGGCCCAGTTCGCCGATCAGGGCGCGGAACTCCACGGGCCGGACCGGCGGCCCGCCCAGGAAGGCGTCCAGCAGGTAGTACGTGCCCGGCTCGGAGCCGATCGCCCGGGCCGCCGCGAACAGCCTGGCGGCGTGCGCCCTGAGTGCCTCGACCAACTGCTCGCCGGGGTGGGATCCGCGCCCTCCGGACCGCAGAGCCTCGATCAGCACTCCGCTCCGCTCCACCGGTCCGGCGTCGAGGAAGGCACGGAGCAGCTCGCCGACCTCGACCGCCGCCCCGCCGGGCCCCCGGGTGTCGAGGGCGACGATCAGTTCGGCCACCTCGCGGGGCGAGCCCCGCCGGGCCACGCCGAGCAGGGTGCCCCGGTCCTCGGCCACTCGCGGGGGAGCGGGTTCGCGAGCGGGTGCGGGACCGGGTGCCGGGAGCGGCACCGGCACGCTCGGGGCAGGCGTCGGCAAGCTCGGGGCGGGCTTCGGCGCAATCGGAATGGGCTCGAGCCAGTCGCGCAGCAGCCGCTCCCCGGCCTGCCTGTTCCGGGCCCGCAGTTCGGCGAGCAGAGCGGCCAACTCGGCGGCCCCGCACTCGGCGACGACGGCCTGCGCCAGCAACTCCCCCAGGACCGCGAACCGCTCCTCACCACAGGCGTCGAGCAGTTCCGCGAGCCGGTCCGGCTCCCGACGCAGCACGAGGATCCGGCGCAGGAGCACATCGCGCGCCGCCGACGGCATCCGCGCCAGCACGGTCAGCAGCTCCACCGTCGACCGGCTGCGGACCAGGGTGTCCTGGAACCTGACCACGACGGCAGGCAGACGCCGCTGCTCCAGCTCCACGAGCAGCGGCCCCACCTGCTCCGCCGGGTACCGCCCGCCCAGCACCGGCACGGCGACCTCGACCGGGTCCCGGTCCGGCCGCCCCACGCTCGGGAGTTCCCAGACCCGGACCAGGATGTGCGCCACCCGCTCCGGCGATGCCCCGCACAGCACCGCCAGGAAGGGTTCGAGCAGGTTGTCCGGTCCGTGACCGCAGAGCAGGACGGTCAGCTCCCCCGCCTCCTTCGGTACCATGAGGCTGGCCGCGAGTCGTACGACGGCAACGGCGTCCTCGTCGGGGCGGGCGGCCTCGTGGACATCGGCGCCCGACAGTCCGTGCAGCAACCGGTGCAGGTCCCGGGGCTCCTGCCGGGCGCACTCCTCGTGGAACACGTCGAGGTACCGCGACATACCGGCCTCGCGGAGCAGCCGCAGCAGGCTCCTCACGTCGCGGTGCCCGGCCACCAGGGTCCGGACGACGGCCGTCGCGTCCCGCTCCAGGCCGCCCCGCCCCCCGGTGAACCGCAGCCAGGAGGCAACCGCCTCCGCCGACCACTCCGCCATCGCCGCGAGCGCCATCGCCCTGGCCTCGACCGCCCCGGCCCGGGACAGCGCCACAAGGAGGCCGTCCACCGACCGGGAACCCAGCCGGGCCACCGTCGCCCGGACCAGCCGCCGGACCTCCGCCGGCAGTTCCTCCGCCTCCAGGGCGGCCAGCAGCGGCGGCAGGTCCGCCACCGGCCGCGGCTCCTCGGACACCCGGACCGCCTCGGCGGCGAGTCCGGCCCGGTGCAGTTCCACGACGCACGCCGCCCAGGCGTCCGCCGGCAGCGCCGCCAGAGCGCGGAGCATCGTCGACCACAGCGTCTCCACCGTCTCCGCCGGCAGTCCGGCGGCCGCGGTCGGTCCCTCGGTTTCGACGGTTGCGGCGAGCGTGGCCAGACCGACGAGCAAGGGCGGCAGTTGGGGCGCCGGGCGGACGGCCGCTTTCTCCAGAAGCCGGTGCGCGGTCTCGTCCCGGCCGGCCGTACAGAGCGCCGCGACCAGCTCCAGCAGCGGGACCGCGGCGCGACGCCGGGACGCCGCGTCCCACATCGCGGTGACCGCTGTGGCATCCAACCCGCGAGTGTGGTCGAGCAGTTCGGCCGTCGGACCGAGTACGGCGTACTCCTCCAGCAGCTCGGTGCGCTCGGAGGCCTGGTACTGGTGGACGGCACGGCCCAGGAGTGCACGGAGGCCGGGATCGGCCAACGGCTGCTCCGGCGTCGGCGGTTCGTCCACCACCGGTACGGGGGCGGGCTCCACCAGCGGGCCCGCGACCAGGAACTCCGCCTGGTCGGCGTCGGTGAGGACGCGAACCTCCTGGGCGGCGCCCGACTTGCCGTGCTCCGCGTGGAGCGCCTCGATCCGGCTCTGGACGGCCTCGCTCAGCCACTCCAGGGTCAGTGGACCGTCGTGCGCGAGCAGCTCGTCCAGGACCGCGCGCGAGAACAGGCTGAACGAGCCGCTCCCCGCAGCGACGAAGTGCGCGTACCCACCGGGCGAGCAGGCGTAGAGGTGGGCGATCCGCCGGGACTTGACGGTCATGGCCCGCCCGCTCGCCCAGCCGACCGCGCCGGCCATCGTGTCGCCCCCGACACCCTCCCGGCAGGCGTCGATGAGGAACAGCACCTGTGCGGCGCGGGTGTTCTCGACCTCGCTGCGCCAGTCGATGGCGACGCAGCCCGACCAGAGCGGCTTCCGGTAGCGGTGCAGGTCCTCCGGTATCAGATAGTCCACGCCCTGGGCGTGCAGACCGTGTCCGCTCAGGCAGATCAGCAGTGTCTCGCCCCGCCGGGCCTTCTCCAGGAAGCGCGAGACCTCGCCGTTCACGAAGTTCCAGCTGATCCGTTCGCCCGCCCCGGGCCGCTCGACCCGGAAGCCGCGCGCCCGCAGGGCCGCGTCCAGGCGTTCGAGGTCCCGGGGGACGAAGGGCAGGGGGGTGAACCCCACCCGTTCGTAGTCGCTGGCGCCGATCAGAAGTGCGGCGAACCCGCCCATCCGGTCCCGCTAGTTGCCGAAGACGAAGGTGATCCCACGGGTGCCCTGGACCTGGGAACTGCCGACCAACTGGACGCCGCCCGAGGCGGAGACCTGGAAGCTCAGCTGGACCTCCTTGAGCGGCAGCGGGCCGCCGCGGTCGGCGATCTGCTCGAACAGCGTCTGGAGCGCGTCCACCGTCTCCGTGAGGTTAGAGCGCAGCGCCCCGAGCGGCACCCGGCGCAGCACGGCCTCCCGGTCGCGCCGGAAGACGCCCATCGTGTCGCCGTCCTCCTCCTCGTCCTCGGTCACCCAGAACTCCAGGGAATCCAAGGACTCCACCTCGTCCGCCACTTCTCCCCCACCCCGCGCGATCCACGCCCCAGGCCGACTCCGGTGTGATCCACCGCAGGGCGAGGATAGCCCTCGGAGGCCGGTGATTGAAGTCGATCCGCCGATTGATCACAGTTGTTGATGGTGAGTCAGACGACAACTGCCGTGACGCCTGTGACGAACCGGAACAGGCCCGGAGCTTCGTCCGCCGGCTCCCCGGCGGGCTGGCCGCGCACAAGCCGCTGGGCAGCACCGTGCCGCCGCAGACCGGCGACGATCGGACTGTCCTCCGGACCGACAGCGTCCGAGATCAGTACGGGTAACAACCACTTACGCGTCGGGATGCTGCGGCAGGGCGAGCCAGTCCGACCAGGACATCTCACGGCCGAGGAAGCGCGGCTGCTCGAACGGCCAGTCGGCGGCGATCCACTGCGGCACCAGCGCGTCGAGGGCCTGCTCGACGTCGCTGCCCACCAGCTCGTGCACCACCCACCAGGAGATCTCGCCGTCCGCGCCGACCCTCTCCGGCGGGTCGATGTAGACACAGCCGAGCAGAACCGTC
This sequence comes from Streptomyces sp. NRRL S-495, assembly GCF_000966955.1. Classification (NCBI taxonomy): domain Bacteria; kingdom Bacillati; phylum Actinomycetota; class Actinomycetes; order Kitasatosporales; family Streptomycetaceae; genus Streptomyces; species Streptomyces sp. NRRL S-495. Next base: position 5,034 of record NZ_JZWY01000678.1, on the reverse strand, counting down.
TCCGCCGCGTCGAACAGCGCGTAGTTGAAGGACTGGTGCGCGGCGATCTCCTTCTCGTGCCGCAGAAGGTCGGCCTGGTCGGCCTCGTAGGTCATGGTGTCCGCGGGCCAGCCCCAGGCCGGGCCGAAAATGGTCCACAGCCGCTCGCGCGAACCCATCACAGCCGGATAGTCGAGCGGGGTGTCCGCCTCCCGGATCGGCCGCAGATGATGACCACCGCCCGGCAGCGCTACCAGGACGGGGTGGACGAAGTCATCGGGAAGCCAGCTCATGACGCCCGACCGTAGCAGCGCGCGGCCGTCCGCTCCCCTGGATTTTCCCCCGCATACCGCCAGGCCCTGCCCTCATGCCGGGCGAGGCCCGCGATCACCCGATCGAGACTCGCGTTCGATCGACAGACTCCATGATCGGTACGGCAACGGCTTCTGAACCCTGCCTCGCCCGCGCCGGGCCGAGCGTCCGGTGCGGGCGGCGGCTACTGGCGGGCGGCGAGCCAGCCGGCCAGCTCGGCCGGGCGGTTGGTGATGATGCCGTCCACGCCTGCCGCGTCCAGGGCCTTCCAGCGGGCGGGCGCGTCGACCGTCCAGACGTTGACCGCGACGCCCGCCGTGTGCAGGGCGGCCACCACCTCGGGGCGGGTGGCGAGGGCGGCGTCGGCGGGGTTGTAGGCGGACAGGCCGAGGTCCCGGGCGACGGCCACCGGGTCGGCGTCGAGGGAGGCGCGCAGCAGGCCGAGGGGCAGCTCGGGGGCCAGTTCGCGGGTGTACCGGAGGGCGTCGGTCTCGAAGCTCTGGACGAAGACCCGGCCGGCCATGCCTCGGTCGCGGACGTCCTGGACGATCCGGGCCACCTCGTCCCGGGTGTGCGGGCCCTTGATCTCCAGCAGCAGGCTGCCCCCGCGGGTGCGCAGGTCGTCGAGCTGGGCGGCCAGGGTCGGCACGCGCGCGCCGGCCGTGGCCGGGGCGAACCAGGCACCGGCGTCCAGCGCGCCCAGTTGGGCGGCCGTCAGGTCGCGGACGCGGCCGGTGCCGTTGGTGGTGCGGTTCACGGTGTCGTCGTGCAGGACGTGGGGGACGCCGTCCTTGCTGGGCTGGACGTCGTTCTCGATCCAGTCCGCGCCCGCGCGGCGGGCGACCTCGTCGGACAGCAGGGTGTTCTCGGGGGCGGCGGAGGAGGCGCCGCGGTGGGCGAGGACGGTGAGCGGCGCGCCGGGCTGCCGGAGGAAGGCGCCGGGGGCGAGCGCGGTGAGCTTGAGGTCGTCGAAGGAGACCTGGGCGCCGTTGACCAGCAGGGCCTGACCGCCGTCCGCGCTCCGGGCGACCTGGGTGGTGCGCATGACCTCGCGCCCGTCGAAGATCCAGCGGGCCGCGCCGAGCCGGACGTCCCGGCCGGTGCCCGCCGCGGCGGGCCCGACGGCGGTGTCGGTGACGTTCCAGGCGTCGGCGGGGGTGCGCCGGGCGAACTCCAGGCCGTTGGCGGCGGTGGTGCCGGAGCGCACGGTGGCGATCGACCACGGGGTGGTGCCGCTCGCCGGGACGTCCAGGCCGAGGGCGGTCCAGCGAGCGGCGTCGACGACGCTCTCGAAGCGGGCGGTCACCTCAAGACGGAAGTCGGTGAGGTGGCGGCCGAAGGTGATCCGGGTCTGCTGGTTCCAGTCGGCGGAGCTGCCGACCAGGCGGCCGTTGGCGATCCGCCACGCCCCCTCGACGGCCGTCCAGCCGGTGGGCAGGGCGGGGCCGTCGAAGTGCTCGTCGACCACGACCTCGCCGGGCGCGGCGGCAGCCGTCGCGGTTCCGGGAGCGGCGGCCGGGGCGGCTCCGCGGGCGGCGGAGGCCGCGTGCGGGGCCGTCAGCGCGACGGTGCCGAGGCCCAGCGCGGCGGCGAGCAGCGCGGCGAGCGGGCCGGAACGGGCGGGACGAGCGATGCGGGCGGAACGGGCGCTGCGGGCGGAACGTCCGTTTCGCGGCCTGTCCGGGCCGGCGGAGTGACTGCTGGTCATGCGCGGCACGCTAGGGGATCACGGCCCGGAGCGGAAGCCACGCCCCACGAACGACCGTGTCAGCGCCCGGGCGAGGGCGGCCCGGGGTCACCCCACCGGCGGGACCGGGCGGCCGGGGGCGAGGTGCCGGGCGAGGGTGGCCAGCGCCTCGGTGACGGCCCGCAGGGCGGCCGGATCCGGGGCGGCGCCGTCGGGTCCGGCGAGGGCGGCCGCGAGGGCGTCGTCGACGGTGGCGGTCCGGACCTCGGCGACCCGGGCCGAGGGTTCGGCGGCGGGTCGGACGAGCCGTCGGCGGCGGTCGGCGGGGTCGGGCTCGGTCTCGACCGAGCCCGCCTCCACCAGCCGCGCCACGGCGGTGGAGACCTGACTCTGCGGCAGACCGGTGCGGGCGGCGATCTCGCCGACGGTCGTCCCCGGGCTGGCGACGATCTCGCCCAGGGTGACCAGGACCGAGCGGACCGAGCCGCGCGAGCCGGTGGCCGGTTCGGGCATGGCCTGCTCACCGACCTTCATCAGCGTGCGGCCCAGGAGGAACAGCTCGACTCCGTTCATGGCCGCCAGGCTACATCGGCCTCGATGCATTGAAAAAGATTGATCGAGTTAGATGCATCTCTATTGATACATCTTTCTCGATGCTCTAGTGTCGGTCGGGCCGGCCTGACAGCACCGGCACTGCCACCGAAGGGACACCCACCGCCATGACCACCACCACCGCTTCCGGGAGCACCGCCACCGAAGGCACGCTCCCCGTCCCCGGCGCCACCCTCCACTACCGGATCGCGGGCAGCGGCCCCGTCCTGCTGCTCTCGCAGAGCGGCGAGGGCGACGCGGATCGCACCGTCGACCTCGTCCCGCACCTCACGGACACCTTCACCGTCGTCACCTACGACCGCCGCGGCCTCTCCCGCAGCACGCTCGACGACCCCGCCCGGCCGGTCACCATGGCCGACCACGCCGACGACGTCGCGCTGCTGCTCGCCGAGGCCGCCCGGCTCACGGACCCGGACGGAACCGGCGGGGCGGCTCCCGAGCCGGCCCTGATGGCCGGGTTCAGCATGGGTGCCGCGATCGGCCTCCAGGTGCTGGCCCGTCACCCGGGCGTCCTCGGCACCCTGATCGCGCACGAGCCCGTGGTGCCGAACCTGCTGCCCCCGGCGGACCGTGCCGAGCATGTCGCGGAACTCCTCGCCATCCAGGAGGCGCACGCCACCGGGGGCGCGGCGGCGGCCTTCCCCGCGATCGCCCGGCACCTGGGCATCGACCCCCGGCACGACACCACCGAGGGGGGCCTCACCCCGCAGCCGATGACGCCCCGCCGGGTGGCCAACTTCGACTTCTTCATCGGCACCGAGTTCACCGCCGTCACCACCGACGGGCTCGGCCCGGCCGAGCTGGCCGCCGCCGCGCGGCACTCCGGCACCCGCGTCCTCCCCGCCACCGGCCGCACCACCCGCCCGGACGTGCACACCTACCGCTGCGCGCTGGCCCTGGCCGAACTGCTCGGCACCGAACCGGTCGCCTTCCCCGGCGGGCACAACGGGAACACCGCCTTCCCCCGTGCCACCGCGCGGACCCTGAAGGCCCTGCTCGGCCGGTGATCGCGACCGCCCGGTGCCCACGACCACTCGGTGATCGTGACCGCCCGGTGACCGCGACCGCTCAGCGGGCGCCGTCCGGGTCGGCGGGCCGGGACTTCCCCGCCACGCCGGGCCGGGGGATGCCGTCGATCGCGACGCAGATGCCGAAGACCCGGTCGTGTCCGGTCCAGCCGTTGACCCGGCCCCGGTTGTTGCTGATCTGCACCCGCCTCCTGGCGTGGTCCAGGGCCGACACCAGATGCAGGTAGACCGTGCCGGCGACTCTGGCCAGCACGATGTCACCGACCTCCAGCTTCGACGGATCGGCCGGGACCACGCGCACCGACTGCCGGCTGCGGATCAGCGGGACCATCGACGAGCCGCTCGGCCGGAACTCCACCCCGGCCCCACCGGCCACCCTCGCCGCCACCGCGTCCAGTGCACCCATCCGGCGATCGTCGCACTCGCACTCCGGACCGGGCCACCGAATTGTCCGCCCGGGCTGCCTGCGCGCGAGGCTGGAACGGCCCGGCCCGGACAGGCGCGTCAAAGGGGCCGCGTCAAGGGGCCGCGTCAACATCACACCTGGCGCCCTTCACACCTGCGGTCAGGCTTCACCCGGGTGCCAGGCCGGCCATTCCCAGGGCCGGTCGACCCAGTGGACGCGGTCCGGATCGCGCGGGTCGAGGTCGGGGAAGAGCTGGTGGATCCGCGGTTCGAACTCCTCCGGGGCGAGCGGCTCCCAGCCGTGGCCCTCGAAACGGACCAGCCGGTACCGGCTGTCGGTGCGGAACTCGGCGACCTCGACCAGGGGTTTCGCCGTACCGGACGTGTTGTTCGTTTCCATGCCCCCAGCATGTGGCGGACCTCCCGGCGGCGCACCCGGGCTGCGGCAGGCAGCGTACGGCGGCGGCCCGGATCCGGCCGGGGCACCCACCGGAACTCTCGTCCGAGTCATGTCCCGCCGTCGGCAGGCTCGTTGAGCAGCGCGAGCGGGGGCCTGCGACGGCCGCCGCGCGGAGCGGCCCATCCGGCCCACCCGGCATACCCCGGCCCACCCGGCAGGCCACGCGCGGACGGGCGGCGGTGGACGACGGCAGGAGGACGAGAACATGAGCGGGCAGGCGGCAGACGACAGTACCCCGGCGGGCGGCGGACCGAGGACCGGTCCGGTCGCGGCAGCAGGCGCGGCCCCGACGACGGGCGCGGCGGCGGGCGCGGCAGGCGCGGGCGCCGCGCAGTGGCAGTGGCCGACCCCGGCCTGGCAGCCTCCGCCGGTGCCGGTCCCGCCTCCGGTGCCCGTCCCGACACCGCCGTGGGAGGCGATGGCGGAGGCTGCCGCGGCGGAGCGGCGCCGGCGCCGCCGGACGTGGGCGGCGAGCGCCGTCGGGATCGTCGCCGGGATGGCGGCGGTGCTGGCGATGTGCGGGCCCGGGTCGGGCGAGGAGTCGTCCGGGG
>NZ_JZWY01000677.1:0-4604 GCF_000966955.1 Streptomyces sp. NRRL S-495 | reverse complement strand
CCCCTCCCCCACCCGGCCCTCCCACCCTTGCGCCCTGCGCAACCACGCCCCTAAGGTCTTGTCCCGGGTGGATTGGGATCACGGCATGGAAACGAACGACGGACCGATACTCAGAGGTCCGCCGTGCCTGTTTTCGGACATGCCCGAGGAATTCCATTTCCCCGCGCCAGGAACGCCCGTGCACAGTGGGTAAGACGCGAGCGACGGGGGGATCTCAGGAACCATGCTGGACCAGATACTCAAATCCTCCGGCAGGGCCGACCGAAGACCGACAAACCTGGCCATGAGCGGCGTCGGAGCGCTCGCTACGCGCGGTGAACGGAACACCTCCGACCGGATCGGTCGGCTGGTGAACACCCTGCTCGGGCTGGTCACCGGCCTCGGCGCAGCCGGCCTGCCACCGGCGCAGCCACGCCCCCGACCGGCCGGAACGCCGGTCGACGAAGCGGAGTCCGGCTGTCCGGCCGCCGCCGCCCGACTCGACGAACGCCGCCGTGTCCGCAGGGAGTTGCACGACTCACTGGCGCCCAGGCTGGCCGCTCTGCACATGCGCATGGAACTCGCCGGTATCGACCTGACCGGCGACGCCGACCAGGCCCCGGCCCTGCTGGCCCAGGCCCGGGAGGATGTCAGCACCGCGATCGCGGATGTCCGACAGGTGATCCGGGACCTCGACACCTCCGAGCCCCGGACCGTCGCCGCCGCCGGCACACTGCGCCAGTTCCTGCACCGGCAGGCCCGCGCCTTCGAGGAGGCCGGGGCCGGCCGGCTCCGGGTCGTCACCGAGCTCCCGGCCGTGCTGGACGATTTTCCGACACGTGTCCAAAAAGAATTGAAGAACATCTCCGGCGAGGCTGTCGCGAATGTCGTCCGGCATGCCGGGGCATCGTTCTGCCGGATCTCCGCGTCGATCGGCCCGGAGGGCCTCGTCCTTTCCATCGAGGACGATGGGATCGGCATTTCCGGCGACGCGGTCGGCGGAATCGGACTTCCTTCGATGTGCCTGCGCACCAGAGAACTCGGCGGCTTTTTCTCGATCGGGACCAGGGCCCCGCACGGCACCGTGGTCCGGGTCCGGCTGCCCCACTCGGCGCTCGTCGACGGCACCCACCGGCTCGACTGACCGCCCTCGTCCTCTCTCCCCCGCCACCGGCGGCCACGGACTCCGTGCCCGACCGACCCGTGCCGTTTCCCTGTGTCCCCGTGCGCCCACCGAGTTGACCGTGTTCCCTCACCCTCCCCTTAGGAGCCCCCATGGATCCGGCCGTACCTCGAAACCTCCGCATCCTGGTCGTCGACGACCATGAGCTGTTCCGGGCGGGTTTGCGCCAACTCCTCGACCGGATCGACTCACTGACGGTGGTGGGCGAGGCCTCCAGCGGGGCCGACGTGCTCTCCGCGGTGGAGCGGCTCGCGCCGGACGTCGTACTGATGGACATCAGCATGCCCGGCACCGACGGCATCGAGGCGACCCGGACCCTGCTCGCCCGCCACCCCCGGGTGGCGGTGGTGATGCTGACGGCCGACGACAACGACGACTCCATCGTCTCGGCGGTCCGCGCGGGCGCGCGGGGCTACCTGGTCAAGGGCGCGGGCCTGGACGACGTCCGCCGGGCGATCACCGCGGTCAGCCAGGGCGGGGCGCTGTTCGGCCCGGAGGCCGCCGCCCACCTGCTGGCCCAGGTGCGCCGGCCGGCTCCGGAGCGCGAGCCGTTCCCCGACCTGACCCCCCGGGAGATGGCGGTCCTGACCATGCTGGCCGACGGCCGCAACAACGCGCACATCGCCAATGAGTTCGGGCTCTCCATGAAGACCGTGCGCAACTACCTCTCCCGGATCTTCAGCAAGCTCCAGGTGGCCGACCGCGCCGAGGCCGCCGTCCGGGCCCGGCGGGCCGGGCTCGGCAGCTAGGGCCCGGCGCCGGTCACTCCCGGCCCGGGCCGATCCGGGCCGGGCCGGGCCGGCCGATTCGTTTTGGGCCGATCCGCTCCGATCCGGCCGATCCGCTCCGGGCCGATCCGGGCCGATCCGGGCCGATCCAGGCAGCCGTTCGCTCCCGGGTCCGAGCCGGTCGAGGGAACGGGCGCCCGGGGCCGGGCCGCGGGGGCCCGGTCAGCGCTCCAGCAGCTGCGCCCAGAGTTCCTCCTCGCGCCGGCTCAGCGGCTCGGCCGGCGCCGAGGTCCGTTCCGGGTGCCACTCCGGCACCCCCACCGGAGGCAGCACGTCCTCCGGCTTCCGCGCCCCCGGCAGGGCGGAGGGCGAGGTCATCGCCCCCATCGCCAGACCGAGCCAGATCAGCCCGTCCGCCAGGTAGCGGCCGCCCCGCCGCATCCAGCGGCGCAGCAGCAGACGGCGGTGGGCACGGCGCAGGGCGGTTCGCATCGGGGAGCCTCCGACGGGACGGCAACGGGGGGAAGCGGTGCTACCGCCATCCTGCGGACCGGCCGTCCCACCGTCATGGGTCGGGAATCCCCAACACGCTGGGAACCTTTCCTGCCCTGTCCCCGGCCGCCGCCCCCCTGACCGGGGACAGGAGTACGGCGGCCCGGGCGCGCCCCGTGCCCTGGAGGCGCGCCCCTTCGGTCAGGCCGCGGCCGGGACGAGCACGATCTTCCCGGTGATCGCGGCGGTCTCCATCGCCCGGTGCGCGTCCGCCGCCTCCTCCAGCGGCATGGTGCGGCCCACCCGCGGCTTGACCAGGCCCTTCTGCAGCAGCTCCAGCACGGTCGCGAGGTCCTGCTGGTACGCGGCCGGGTGGGACTTCTCCAGACTCCAGGCGTTGTAGAACAGCGTCCGCTTGCCGTCCGGGAGCAGCTTCGGCAGCACGATGCCGCCCAGGAAACCCTGGGCGCCGGTCAGCAGGTCCCGCTGGTTGCCGCGCAGCGCGGCGTTCTGGCCGAAGCCGACCATCACGCCGCCGCGCCGCACCGCCTGGTACGAGCGGAGGAAGTGCGGGCCGCCGATCGGGTCGAACACCGCGTCCACCGCGCCGCCCGGCAGGCCGCGCACCACCCGGCGGAAGTCCTCGGCGTCCCGGTCGATCGGGCGGCCGCCGAGCGCCCGCACCTGGTCGGCCCGGGCGGCGGAGCAGGTGCCGTAGACGGTGACCCCGGCGAGCGCGGCCAGCTCCAGGAAGGCGGTGCCGACGCCGCCGGACGCCCCGTGCACCAGGACGGTGCTGCCCTGCCGGACCTCGGCCACCCGGTGCAGCATCTGCTGGGCGATGAAGTAGTTCAGCGCGAGCGCCGAAGCCTCCACCGGGTCGACGCCCTCGGGCAGCGGGACCAGCCGGTTGGCGGCCACCAGCGCGTACTCCGCGTAGCCGCCGCTGCGCACCAACGCGACCACCCGGGTGCCCGGTTCGGGGGCCCTGGTGCCCGGTCCGACCTGGTCCACCACCCCCACCAGGTCGTATCCGGGGGTGAAGGGCCGCTTGGGCCCGCCGGGGATCACGCCGGCACGGAGCAGAATGTCACCGTAGGAGACGCCGGCGGCGAGCACCCGGACCCGGACCTGGCCGACGGCCGGTGCCGGGAGTTCGTCGCTGGACAGCCTCAGGACCTCGGCTCCGCCGAGCCTCGGCACACTCACATGGCGGTACCTCATCGTGGCCTCCGCAGTATGGGGGATGTCGTGATGGGAGTGGCGCCGGTCCTCTGCGGGGGGCGGGCACGGGAGGCGGACACCGCCGCACCGTTCCCTGCCCCCGTATTTTTATATAGACTGAGTGTACAATGAATGTGATAGCACCCGCCTCAGGAGACGTCAACAGCCCATGAGCCCACGCCAGTACCGAGCCGGCCAACGCCAGGTAGCCGCCGAACAGACCCGCACCCGCATTCTGGAGGCGGCCTGCGAGCTGCTCACCGGGGAGAAGGGCCCGGCCTCGTTCAGCATGGACGCCGTCGCCAAGACCGCCGGAGTGGCGCGGATGACCGTCTACTACCAGTTCGACTCGAAGACCGGCCTGCTGGAGGCACTCTTCGACGATCTGGCCCAGCGCGGCGGAATGGCCAGGATGCCCGCGGCATTCATGGCCCCCAGCGGCCGCGAGGCGCTCACCGCGCTGCTCGACGTGCTGAACGGCTTCTACGCCTCCGGCCGGGTCGCCCTGCGCCGGCTGCGCGGCCTGGGAATCCTCGACCCGGAGCTCGACACCGCGCTGCAGAGCCGCAGCGAGCGGCGGCGCGGCGGCCTCCAGGTGGTCCTCAACCGGCTGCTCGCCGACCGGGGCGCCGAGGTCGACGAGGCCGGGCTCGACGAACTGGTGGAGATGCTGTTCATGCTGACCAGCTTCGAGACCTTCGACCTGCTGGCCGGCCCCGGCGGCGAGAGCGATCCGGTCGCCCGCCGCGTCGAGGAGCTGATTCTCGCCGTTCTCGACCGCCGTCTGACGGCGGCCTGACAGCCGGGCGGCTCCCTCGCCCATGACTCAGGGGTCCGTCGAGCGGACCCCCTTCACCTGCGTCACTCCCGCACCATGCGCGTCCGCCCCCCGGACCGCACCGCACCACCCCGCCGCCGGCCGGCGACCCCCCTCCGGTCGCCGTACGACGGTAGGCGGCGCGGCGGCCTTCCTCCCCAGGACCTGTCTCTTATACACA
>NZ_JZWY01000676.1:0-834 GCF_000966955.1 Streptomyces sp. NRRL S-495 | reverse complement strand
GCCTCCCGGCGCCGCGCCCCCGCCGCCCGCCCCCGACCGGGACGGCCCTGCCCCGGAGCACCACCAACGGGGGTCCGGGCCGTCACCGCGCCGGAGCAGTCAGAAACACCGGGTACCCGGTCAGGCCGGGTCGACCTCGGCGCCCGGCGTGCGGCGCGGACGCTGCTTGGGCAGGATCACGCTGGCCGCGATGAGCCAGATCAGGCCGCCGAAGCGGGCGATCGGCAGGAAGAAGCCGAGGCTGGTGGAGAGCAGGGCCAGGGTGCCCAGCACGCCGATCCCGGCGAGCACCAGGCCGGCCCAGGCGAAGCCCTTCGGCCCGAAGCCGAGCAGCAGCATCGGCACGGCCACCCCGGCCAGCATCACGGCGAACGGCACCACGTGCCCGGGCCCGCCGGAGGCGAAGGTCAGGTCGGCCAGCGAGCGGGCCAGCGAGGCGTCGCCGAGGTCCCCGGACCGGGAGGCGGCCCAGACGGTGAGGCCGCACAGCGCCATCGCGGCGGAGGCGAGCACTCCGGACACCAGCGCGATGCCGGGGCCGGGAGCGGTGACGCCCAGGCGGCGCAGCCGCTGGTAGACGATCGCGGCCCAGACCGCGAGCGGCAGCGAGGCGGCGAACTGCAGCGTCCCGGACACCTTGGCGGCGGTCGCGTGGTCCTTGTAGTAGGCGAGGGTGTCGGCCGCCGAATCGGTGGGCAGCGGGGTCTGCCGGGCCAGCACGATGGACACCACCATCAGCGCCGCGAACGCCACGGCGGGGAGCAGCAAGGGGGGACCTGACTGCTGTCGCCGGGCGGAGGCGGCCGGCACCGCAGATGTCGTGGTCATGAGGGG
>NZ_JZWY01000675.1:0-3864 GCF_000966955.1 Streptomyces sp. NRRL S-495 | reverse complement strand
CGTGGTCATGAGGGGCACTCCAGTCGAAAACGGGTCGATGGGTGGTCCGGAGGCCGACGACGGTCGGGTCGGCACCGACGCCGGTAGTTCCTTGTCCAGAATAGTTCACCCGGGGACATCATTGTCCACTGGTATCGTGTTTCCATGACCGAATCTCCCGACCGCGCCCCGTCGCCCCATCCGGGACCGCAGGGAGCCCAAGTCGCATTTCTGCTGTCCCAGTTGGGTGAGCACGCCTCGCAGGCCTTCGCCCGGCGGGTCGCCGAGCTGGATCTCACCCCGGCCCAGGCGGGTCTGCTCCGGGCGGTCAGCCTGGCCCCCGGCCAGCACCAGCAGGAGCTCGCCCGGCGGCTCGGCATGTCGCCGAGCCGGTTCGTGGCCTTCATCGACGCCATCGAGGAACGCGGACTCGTCGAGCGCCGGCGCAACCCCAAGGACCGCCGGTTCCAGGACCTCTACCTCGCGCCCAAGGGCGAGGAGGCGATGCGCGGGCTCGCCGAGGCGGCGCTCGCCCACGAGGAGGCCCTCTGCACCGGCCTCGACCCGCAGGAACGTATCGCCCTGGCCGGACTGCTGCGCCGGATCGCCGAGGCGCAGCAGCTCACCGCCGGGGTGCACCCCGGCTACCGGCGGCTGAACCCCCGGCGCGACAGCGTCTGAGCGGCCGGATCCGGGCACGCGAAAGCCCCCGGCCGACGGCCGGGGGCTTCGTTCGGCGGGCGCCGGAGGGCTCTCAGCCCTTGACGCAGACCACCTGCTTCAGGTGCGCCACGACCTCGACGAGGTCCCGCTGCTGCTCGATCACCTTCTCGATCGACTTGTAGGCGCCCGGGATCTCGTCCACCACCCCGGCGTCCTTGCGGCACTCCACGCCCGCGGTCTGCTCGACCAGGTCGCTGGTGCTGAACCGCTTCTTCGCGGCGGTGCGGCTCATCTTCCGGCCGGCGCCGTGCGAGGCCGAGTTGAACGACGCCTCGTTGCCCAGTCCGCGCACGATGTACGACCCGGTGCCCATCGAGCCCGGGATGATCCCGTAGTCACCGGCCCCGGCCCGGATCGCACCCTTGCGGGTGACCAGCAGGTCGACGCCGTCGTAGCGCTCCTCCGCGACGTAGTTGTGGTGGCAGCTGATCACCTGGTCGAAGGCGACCTTCGCCCGGGGGAACTCGCGCCGGACCACGTCCTGGAACAGCGCCATCATCAGCGCCCGGTTGCGCTTGGCGTACTCCTGCGCCCAGAAGAGGTCCTGCCGGTACGCGGCCATCTGCGGGGTGTCCGCGATGAACACCGCGAGGTCACGGTCGATCAGGCCCTGGTTGTGCGGCAGCGACCGGGCCACGCCCATGTGGTGCTCCGCCAGCTCCTTGCCGATGTTGCGCGAGCCCGAGTGCAGCATCAGCCAGACCGCGCCGGTGTCGTCGATGCACACCTCGATGAAGTGGTTGCCGCCGCCGAGCGTCGCCATCTGCTGGGCCGCCCGGTCCCGGCGCCACTTCACCTCGGACGCGACCCCGTCGAACCGCTGCCAGAAGTCGTCCCAGCCCCCGGTCGGGGCGCCGTGCAGCTTGCCAGGGTCGACCGGGTCGGTGTGCAGACCGCGCCCGACCGGGATGGTCCGCTCGATCTGCGAGCGCAGCCGCGACAGGTCGTCCGGCAGGTCCTTCGCGGTGAGCGAGGTCTTCACCGCGCTCATCCCGCAGCCGATGTCCACGCCGACCGCGGCCGGGCAGACGGCGCCGCGCATGGCGATCACCGAACCCACGGTCGCCCCCTTGCCCAGGTGGACGTCGGGCATCACGGCGAGCCCGTGCAGCCAGGGCAGCGAGCTGATGTTGCGCAGCTGCTGCATGGCCTGGCCCTCGACGGTGGCCGGGTCGGTCCACATCCGGATCGGAGTCCGGACGCCGGGTACCTCGGTGTACGACATGGTTCAACGACCTCCTGGGGTCGGACGGTTCAAGCGTAGGCGGGTGCCGCGCGAAAGACCCGGCGCGGTTCGGGGACGTCAGTGGGGGCGGCGGCGCTCGGCCGACGCGGGAGCGGTGTTCAGACCGCGAGGGGGCATCGGGAGGACAGTCTCGGGGAGCACTGTCGATAGGGCTCGACCCGCATGGTGACCGCCTCCTCTCCGTGTGTGCACCGGTTGCCGGGGATATCTAGCCACGCACCGCACCACCCCGGCAAGGGAATTAACGCCGGTACGCGAAAGGGCCCGGTGGAGCGTCGTAACGCTCCACCGGGCCCTCGGGGCGCCGGATCAGGCCCCGATCACGGTCACCTCGCCGATGCCCAGCTCACGCACCTGCTCCGCGAACGCCGAGGCGTCGCCGACCAGGACCGTCACCAGCCGGTCCGGCGGGAAGGCGCTCACCACGGCCTCGGTGGCGGCGGCGGTCGACAGCTCGGCCAGCTGCCGGTAGACCTCGGCCTGGAAGTCGTCCGCCAGGTACTGCTCGACCTGGTCGGCCAGGGTGCCGGCCACCGAACCCGCCGTCTCGTACTTCAGCGGCGCCACCCCGACCAGGAACTGCACCGCCTCGTCGCGCTCCGCGTCGGTGAGCCCCTCCGCGGCCAGCGTGCGCAGGATGGTCCAGGTGTCGGCCAGCGCCGGGGCGGTGGAGGCGGTGTCCACCGAGCCGCTGATCGCCAGCATGGCGCGCCCGCTGCCGTCGGGGACCGAGCGCAGCGGCTGCGCGAACGCCCGCACGCCGTAGGTGTAGCCCTTCTCCTCCCGCAGCACCCGGTCCAGCCGGGAGGTGAGGGTGCCGCCCAGGCAGTAGGTGCCGAGGATCTGCGCGGCCCAGGCCGGGTCGTGCCGGTCCGGGCCGATCCGCCCGATCAGCAGCTGGGTCTGCACCGAACCGGGCCGGTCCACGATGATCACCCGGCCGGTGTCGTCACCGGTCACCGGGGCGTGCACGGCCGGCGCGGCCGGGGCGCCCTTCCAGCCGCCGAGGGTGGACTCCAGCAGGGCCGGCAGATCGGTGCCGGTGAGGTCGCCGACCACCACCACGGTGGTGGTGGCGGGCCGCACATGCCCCTCGTAGAACGCCCGGACGGCGGCCCGGTCGATGGTCTTGACCGTCTCGGCGGTGCCGCCGCGCGGGCGGGAGAGCCGGTCGGCGGCGTCGAACAGCGAGGCGTACAGCGCCTTGGCGGCCCGCCGGGCCGGGTTGGCCTGCTCGTGCACGATCTCGTCCAGCCGGTTGGCGACCAGCCGCTCGATCTCGTCCTCCGGCAGCGCCGGGCTGCCGAGCGCGGCGGCCAGCAGGTCCAGGCCGCGGGCCAGCCGGGAGGCCGGGACCTCCAGCGAGACCCGGATGCACGGGTGGTCGGCGTGCGCGTCCAGGGTGGCGCCGGCCCGCTCCAGCTCGGCCGCGAACTCCTCGGCGGTCAGCGTGTCGGTGCCCTCACTGAGCGCCCGGGCCAGGATCGAGGCGACGCCGTCCAGGCCCTCCGGCTCGGCGGCGAGCGGGGCGTCGAGCAGCACGTCGACGGCCACCAGCTGCTGGCCGGGGCGGTGGCAGTGCAGCACCGTGATGCCGTTGCCGAGCGCGGCGCGCTCCGGCGCCGGGAACGCCCACGGGGTGGGCGTGCCGGGCTGGGGCTGCTCGTGGAAAGTCATGGCGGGGACGTACTCGGTGCTCATACGGCGGCGCCCTCCTCGTCGGTCTCGGCGGTGGCAGCGGTGTCGGCGGCGGTGTCCTCGGCCGGGGTCGGCTCGTACACCAGGACCGCCCGGTTCTGCGGGTGCAGCCGGGCCGCGGCGACGGCCCGCACCTCCTCGGCGGTGACGTCGAGGACCTTCGGCAGCGCCTCGTTCAGCAGCTTCGGGTCGCCGAACAGCACGGCGTAGCGGCAGAG
>NZ_JZWY01000674.1:0-19035 GCF_000966955.1 Streptomyces sp. NRRL S-495 | reverse complement strand
GCCTCGTTCAGCAGCTTCGGGTCGCCGAACAGCACGGCGTAGCGGCAGAGTTCGTCGGCCCGGCCGGCCACCGTGGTGAGCCGGTCCAGCCACTCGCGCTCGATCTGCGCCTGGGCGCGCTCCAGTTCGGCCGGGGTCGGGCCCTCGGCCGCGAACCGGGCCAGCTCCTCGTCGACGGCCGCCTCGATCTGCTCGACGGTGGCGTCGCCCGAGGTCTTGACGTCCAGCCAGCCCAGGCTCGGCGCGCCGGACAGCCGCAGCAGGCCGAAGCCCGCCGCGACGGCGGTGCGGTCCCGGCGGACCAGCCGGTTGTACAGCCGGCTCGACTCGCCGCTGCCGAGGACGGTCAGCGCCAGGTCGGCGGCGTCCGCCTCGCGGGTGCCGTCGTGCGGCAGCCGGTAGGCGGCCATCAGCGCACGGGAGGGCACGTCCTCGCGGACCAGCTCGCGAATCTCCCGGCCGATGCTCTCCGGCAGGGCGCCGTCGCGCGGCGGCTGCTTGCCGTCGTGCGCGGGGATGCTGCCGAAGTACTTCTCCACCCAGGCGATCGCCTGCTCCGGGTCGATGTCGCCGACCACCGAGAGCACCGCGTTGTTGGGCGCGTAGTACGTGCGGAAGAACGCCCGGGCGTCCTCCAGGGTGGCCGCGTCCAGGTCGGCCATCGAGCCGATCGGGGTGTGGTGGTAGGGGTGGCCGTCCGGGAACGACAGCGCGGTGAGCCGCTCGAAGGCGGTCCCGTAGGGCACGTTGTCGTACCGCTGGCGGCGCTCGTTCTTCACCACGTCGCGCTGGTTCTCCATCGACGCGTCGTCGAGGGCGGCCAGCAGCGAGCCCATCCGGTCCGCCTCCAGCCAGAGCGCGAGCTCCAACTGGTGGGCCGGCATGGTCTCGAAGTAGTTGGTGCGCTCGAAGCTCGTGGTGCCGTTGAGCGAGCCGCCGGCGCCCTGGACGAGCTCGAAGTGCCCGTTGTTGGACACGTTGGCGGACCCCTGGAACATCAGGTGCTCGAACAGGTGGGCCAGCCCGGTGCGGCCCTTCACCTCGTGCCGGGAGCCCACGTCGTACCAGAGGCAGACCGCGGCCACCGGGGTCAGGTGGTCCTCGGAGAGGACGACGCGCAGGCCATTGGCCAGGCGGTGCTCGGTGATGGCGATGCCTCGCTGCTCGGAGGCGGGGGCCGGGTTGGCCATGCGCTCGGGTCCTTCCCGTCGTCGACGTCGGGGGTCTTTCGTGTGGCGTCCCCCATTGTGGTGCAACGCGCGAGCGCCGTGGATGTGTCCGCGCGGACAGGACGTTCGCCAGGGGCGGAAGAGGGGCGCTGGGCGGGACTGTCGGCGGGAGGGTCCACAATGGGGGCGCCGAGCCCTGTTGACAACACAGCCGACAGCCCGGCGAGACCGCGCCGACGAGACGTGGACGAGAAGCAAGCGAGACGTAAGGGAGCCCCGCCGCGATGGCCCGCCGCAGTTCGCAGACCCCGCCCCCCGGAGACTTCGAGGAGCGCATCCTCGACGTCGACGTCGTGGACGAGATGCAGGGCTCGTTCCTCGAGTACGCCTACTCCGTCATCTACTCCCGGGCCCTCCCGGACGCGCGGGACGGCCTCAAGCCGGTGCACCGCCGCATCCTGTACCAGGCCAACGAGATGGGCCTGCGCCCGGAGCGCGGGCACGTCAAGTGCGCCCGCCTGGTCGGCGAGGTGATGGGCCGGCTGCACCCGCACGGCGACGCCTCCATCTACGACTCGGTCGTCCGCATGGCCCAGCCGTTCTCGATGCGGCTGCCGCTGATCGACGGCCACGGCAACTTCGGCTCGCTCGGCAACGACGACCCGCCGGCCGCGATGCGCTACACCGAGTCGCGGCTCACCGCCGCCTCGATGGCCATGGTCGAGTCGATCCACGAGGAGACCGTCGACTTCGGGCCCAACTACGACGGCAGCGAGCAGGAGCCGCTGGCCCTCCCCGCGGCCTTCCCCAACCTGCTGGTCAACGGCGCCACCGGCATCGCCGTCGGCATGGCCACCAACATGCCGCCGCACAACCTCTCCGAGGTCGTCGCCGCCGCCCGGCACCTGATCAAGCACCCGACCGCCGACCTCGACACCCTGATGCGGTTCGTCCCCGGCCCCGACCTGCCCACCGGCGGACGGATCGTCGGCCTCTCCGGCATCAGGGACGCCTACGAGTCCGGCCGAGGCACCTTCAAGATCCGCGCCACCACGACCGTCGAGGCCGTCAGCGCCCGCCGCAAGGGCATCGTGGTCACCGAGCTGCCGTACAACGTCGGCCCGGAGAAGGTCATCGCCAAGATCAAGGACCTCGTCAACGCGAAGAAGCTCCAGGGCATCGCGGACGTCAAGGACCTCACCGACCGCGAGCACGGGCTGCGCCTCGTCATCGAGGTCAAGAACGGCTTCGTGCCCGAGGCCCTGCTGGAGCAGCTCTACAAGCTGACGCCGATGGAGGAGACCTTCGGCATCAACAACGTGGCGCTGGTCGACGGCCAGCCGCTCACCCTCGGCCTCAAGGAGCTGCTGGAGGTCTACGTCGACCACCGCTTCGAGGTGGTCCGCCGGCGCAGCGACTTCCGCCGCCGCAAGCGCCAGGAGCGGCTGCACCTGGTCGAGGGCCTGCTGGTCGCCCTGGTCGACATCGACGAGGTCATCGCCCTCATCCGGTCGAGCGACAACGCGGCCCAGGCCAAGGAGCGCCTGATCGAGCGCTTCTCGCTGAGCGAGACGCAGACCGCGTACATCCTCGACACCCCGCTGCGCCGGCTCACCCGCTTCGACCGGGTCGAGCTGGAGCAGGAGCAGGCCAAGCTCAACTCGGAGATCGCCGAGCTGACCGAGATCCTGGAGTCCGACACCAGGCTGCGCAGCGTGGTCTCCGGCGAACTCGGCGCCGTCGCCAAGCAGTTCGGCACCGAGCGGCGCACCGTCCTGCTGGAGGCCGGCGCCGCTCCGGCCGCCTCGCTGACCGTTCCGCTGGAGGTCGCGGACGACCCGTGCCGGGTGCTGCTCTCCTCCACCGGCCTGCTGGCTCGCACCGCCGACGGCGAGCCGTTCGAGGTGTCGGAGAAGCGCGCCAAGCACGATGTGATCGTCTCCGCGGTGCCGACCACCGCCCGCGCCGACATCGGCGTGGTCACCTCGGCCGGCCGGGTGCTGCGGCTGCCGGTCATCGACCTGCCGGCGCTGCCGCCCACCCCGTCGCCGACGCTGGCCGGCGGCGCGCTCGTCACCGAGTTCCTCCGGCTGGAGGACGACGAGCGGGTGCTCGCGCTGACCACCCTGGACGAGTCCTCCCCCGGCCTGGCGCTGGGCACCGTCCAGGGCGTCGTCAAGCGGGTGGTCCCCGAATGGCCCGCCAACAAGGACGAGTTCGAGGTGATCGGGCTCAAGGACGGCGACGAGGTGGTCGGCGCGGTCGAGCTGCGCACCGGCGAGGAGGACCTCGTCTTCATCACCTCCGACGCTCAGTTGCTGCGCTACCCCGCCGGGCAGGTCCGCCCGCAGGGCCGGCCGGCCGGCGGCATGGCCGGCGTCAAGCTGTCCGACGGCGCCCGGGTGCTCTCCTTCACCGCCGTCGACCCGGCCGTCGACGCGGTGGTCGTCTCGGTGGCCGGCGCCGCCGGCACCCTCACCGGCGAGGCCCAGTCCAGCTGGAAGGTCACCCCCTTCGAGCAGTACCCGCGCAAGGGCCGGGCCACCGGCGGGGTGCGCTGCCAGCGCTTCCTGCGCGGCGAGGACGCGCTCGCCTTCGCCTGGGCCGGACCGGCTCCCGCCCGCGCGGCCGGCCCCAAGGGCGCGCCGGTCGACCTGCCGGAGCGCGACCCGCGCCGGGACGGCTCCGGCACCCCGGTGAGCAGCCCGATCAGCACCGTGGCCGGGCCCGTCTAGGGCAGGCCCGCCACCGCCGCAGGGGCGCCGACCGACCGGGTCGGCGCCCCTGCGGCGTTCCCGGGGGCACCGGGCCTCCCCGGGGGCACGGGGCCTCCCGTTCCGGCCACCGGCCCGCCCCCGGTCCGCACCGCACCGCCCCGGTCCGCACCGCACCGCACCGCCGCAGTTGGCCACACCCCGGCGGCCGGGCCACGAAGGGCGGGCAAGGGTAGCCTTACCGCCGTGAGCACCTGTGCGACGCTGTCGCGTGAACTGTCGGAACCCCTCGCCGCCACCGCCGCGACCGCCACCACCTGGCTGCTGGTCGAACAGACCGGCCCGTGGGGGGCCAAGGCGCTCGCCGAGAGCCACCTGAACCCGGCGGTCGGCCGCGCGCTGGACGCCGCGGCCGCGGGCACCGGCGTCCGGGTCGCGCTGATCCGCCGCCCCGGCCGGCACGCCGACTGCCTGCCGACCGCCCGGCACGAGGTGGTCGTGGCGCACACCGTCCCGACCCCCGGCCGGAGCTGGGTGCGCCGGGGCCAGGTGGCGGACCCGGCGGAGCTGCTCGCCCTGGACTTCACCGCGCTGGGCGCCGGCGACCACGGCGGCTTCGGCACTCCCCACGTCGGCGGCCCGATCGCCCTGGTGTGCACCAACGGCCGCCGCGACCGCTGCTGCGCCCTGCTGGGCCGCCCCCTCGCGGCCGAGCTGGCCGCCGCCGGGCACAGCGAGGTGTGGGAGGTGACGCATCTGGGCGGGCACCGCTTCTCCCCCACGATGCTGGTCCTGCCCTACGGCTACACCTACGGACGGCTGACCGCCGAGTCGGCCAAGGAGGTGCTGGCGGCCACCGCGGCCGGTCACATGGCGCCGGAGTGGTCGCGCGGCTGCTCCGGCTGGGACCGGCCGGGCCAGGCCGCCGACCAGGCCGTGCGACTGGTCACCGGCGAGACCCGGGCGGACGCGCTGACCCTGGCCCAGCGGGCGGACGGCGCGGGCCGCTGGCGGGTCGACGTCCGGCACGAGGACGGCCGGTCCTGGGAGGTCGAGGTGGCCGAGGGCGTCAGCGAGCCGGCCCGGCCCGAGAGCTGCGGCAAGGCGGCGGGCACGCCGTCCCGGATGGAGGTCACCTCCCTGCGCGAGCTCTGACCNGCTCTGACCACCTCGGCGCCGCCCCCGCCCCCGGCCCGCCGCCGCCTCCTGTCGCCCCGGAGGCGGAGGAACGGCACGACCCCCGGCGGGGTCCGCCGGGGGTCGTGGAAGTCGGCCGTCCCGCCGTCAGGCGGCCCCGGCCCCGGTCAGGGACCGGACCTCCAGCTCGGCGTACCGGTCCGGATCGGCCGGCTCGGGCGAGGTGAGGGTGCCGATCCACCCCGCCAGGAAGCCGAGCGGGATGGAGACGATGCCCGGGTTCTCCAGCGGGAACCAGTGGAAGTCCACACCGGGGAAGAGCGCCACCTTGGTACCGGACACGACCGGTGAGAAGGCCACCAGCACCACCGCCGGAATCAGCCCGCCGTACACCGACCAGACCGCGCCGCGCGGGGTGAACCGCCGCCAGAACAGGCTGTAGAGCAGCACCGGCAGATTGGCGGAGGCGGCCACGGCGAAGGCCAGGCCGACCAGGAAGGCGACGTTCAACTGCTGCGCGAAGAGGCTCAGCACGATCGCCACCGCGCCGATCCCGACCGCCGCGATCCGGGCGACCAGCACCTCCTGGCGCTCGGTGGTCGCCGGCGCCCCGTCCGCCGTCGCCCCCGCCGCTCCGGTCGCGGCGTCGGTGCCGCCGCGGGCCCGCCGGGAGGCCGGGACGAGCGCCCGTCGGCCGCGCGCCCTCCGAGCCCCGCGGCCGCCGCGCGGGCGGCGGGGACGCCCCCGCCAGGCGCCCGCCCAGATGTCGTGGGCGAAGGCCGCCGAGGAGGCCAGGGTGAGCCCGGCGACCACGGCGAGGATGGTGGCGAAGGCGATCGCCGAGATCACCGCGAACAGCACCACCCCGCCGGTGGAGCCGTTGCCGCCGCCGAGCACCAGGGCGAGCAGCGGGACGGCGGTGTTGCCCGCCGCGTTGGCGTGCCGGACCTCCGCCGAGCCGACCAGCGCGGTGGCGCCGAGGCCCAGCGCGATGGCCATCAGGTAGAAGCCGCCGACCAGCCCGATCGCCCACATCGTCGAGCGCCGGGCGGCCCGGGCGGTGGGCACGGTGTAGAAGCGGGACAGGATGTGCGGCAGGCCCGCGGTGCCGAGCACCAGGGCGAGACCGAGGCTGAAGAAGTCCAGCCGGCTGGTGAAGCTCTTGCCGTACTTCAGCCCGGGCTCCAGGTACCGCTGGCCGGCGCCGCTGTGCTGGGCCGCCTGCCGCATCAGCTCGGCGACGTCGCCGTGGAAGCGCAGCAGCAGCAGCACGGTCAGCAGCACCGACCCGGCGACCAGCAGGAACGCCTTGACGATCTGGATCCAGGTGGTGGCCCGCATCCCGCCGACCGTGACGTAGACGATCATCAGACCGCCCACCGCCACGATGGTCCAGGTCCTGGCCTCGGCGCTGTTGGTGCCGAGCAGCAGGGCGACCAGGCTGCCCGCGCCGACCATCTGGGCGACCAGGTAGAACAGCGTGACCACGACACTGGCGCCGCCGGCCGCGGCCCGGACCTTGCGCCGGCGCAGCCGCAGCGCCAGCACATCGGCCAAGGTGTACCGGCCGGCGTTCCTGACCAGCTCGGCGACCAGCATCAGGACCACCAGCCAGGCCACCAGGAAGCCGATGCTGTAGAGCACGCCGTCGTACCCGAACAGCGCGATCAGCCCGGCGACGCCGAGGAAGGAGGCGGCGGAGAGGTAGTCGCCGGAGAGCGCGAAGCCGTTCTGCAGCGGCGTGAAGTCGCGGCCGCCGGCGTAGAAGTCGTCGGCGCCACCACGGCGGCGGCGGCCGGCCCAGAAGGTGATCCCGAGGGTGACCAGGACGATGACGGCGAACAGCACCACGGCCAGGTCGTGGTGGTCGCCGGCGGGGGCGACGGGGGGCGGGGTGGCGGTCCTCATCGCAACTGGTCCTGGGTGTCCCAGCGGAGCGACAGGGCGGCCCGGTCGCGCTGGGTGCGGGCGTTGCGGGCGTAGAGCCAGGTCAGCAGGAAGGTCGTGGCGAACTGCAGCAGACCGAGCAGCCAGGCCACGTTGACCGGCCCGGCCACCGGGGTGCGCATCAGCCCGGGGGCGGCGGCCTGGGCGGCCACGTAGAGCAGGTACCAGGCGAGGAACACACCGCTGACCGGGAAGACGAAGGACCGGTAGCTGTGGCGGATCCGCTGGAAGGCCAGGCTGTTCTGGACGGAGCGGTAGACCTCGGTGCTGGCGTCGTCCGAGGGGCCGGCCTCGGGATCGGACCCGGCCGACGGTGCGGGCGGTGCCGGGGGCACCGGCACCGATACCGGTGCTGATGCCGGTGGTGATGCCGGTGCCGAGGCCCACCAGTCCAGTTGTCCGCCCGGCTCGGGACTTCTCGTCTGCGGTTGTGGCACGGCTGCTCCTGGACCGGGGGGTTGTGACCCGAACCATCATGGGGTCGCCCCAACTCCCCAAACTCCCAACGCAGATACGTTCACTCGATGAGGTGATCGATGATCCGACAGACGCTCATCCGACTACTGCGGCGACCCGGTGATTCCGTGTCGGAAGGCGTACGCGACCGCTTGCGCCCGGTCCCGCACGCCGGTCTTGGCGAACAGATTGTTGATGTGGGTCTTCACGGTCGCCGGACCGACGTACAGCCGACGGGCGATCTCGGTGTTGGAGAGGCCCTCCGCGATCAGCCCCAGCACCTCCGCCTCCCGCGCGGTCAGCCCGTCCGGCGGCTCCCCGGACGGCACCGCGGACGACACCCCGACCGGCTCCCCGGACGGCACCGGGCCGGCCACCCCGGCCACCCCCGCCGCCTCCCCCGACAGCCGCTCCAGCAGCCGCAGTTGCACCTGCGGCGAGAGCCCGGCCGCCCCCGAGCGGACGTCCGCGATCGCCCGGGCGATCTCCTCGCCGCCCGCGTCCTTGGTCAGATACCCCCGCGCCCCGGCCCGCAGGGCCGGGAACAGCGACTCGTCGTCGGCATAGGTGGTGAGCACCACGACCTCGGTGCCCGGGTACCCGGCCCGGATCCGCCGGGTCGCCTCGACGCCGTCGCAGCGCGGCATCCGCAGGTCCATCAGCACCACGTCCGGACGGTGCCGCGCGACCAGCGCGACCGCCTCCTCGCCGTCCGCCGCCGCACCGACCACCTCGATCCCCGGCAGCAGCCCGAGCAGCATCACGATGCCCTCGCGGACCACGGTCTGGTCGTCCACGACCAGCACCCTGGTCACCGCCCGCCCCGTCATGCCGGCACTCGCAGCAGCACGCGCCATCCTCCCTCGTGCGGGCCCGCCAGCAGGCTGCCGCCGAGCAGTTCAGCGCGTTCGCGCATCCCCAGCAGACCGTACCCGCCACCGCTCGCCGCCAGCCCGCCGGGCGCACCCGCGCGCCCCGCGCCCTCGTCCCGCACCTCCAGCTCCACCTCCTCGGGCCGATAGCGCAGCTCGACCGCGCAGCGCGCGCCCGGGGCGTGTTTGCGCACATTGGTCAGTGCCTCCTGCGCCGTGCGCCGGACCGCGAGCCCCACCTCGGCGGCCAGTGGACGCGGCATCCCGGCCACCCGGAACTCCGCGCCCTCCCGCCCGGTCAGCTCCACCAGGTAGTCGCCGACCGGGGTGAACTCGCCGCGCAGCGCCGACAGCGCCTGCCGGGTCTCGGCCAGCCCGTCCTGCGCCATCCGCCGGGCGGCCACCACCCGCTCCCGGACCTGCTCCCGGTCGGTGCCGGCGTCCAGCATCAGCCGGGCCGCCTCCAGGTGCACCAGCTGGGCGGAGAGGCTGTGCGCCAGCACGTCGTGGATCTCCCGGGCGATCCTGGCCCGTTCGGCGAGCGCGGCGCTCTCCGCCTCGGCGGCCCGCGCGGCCCGTTCCTGGACGAGCAGCCGCCGCGCCGTCCCGCGCGCCTCGACGTCCAGCCGCAGCAGGTAGCCGAGCAGCAGCAGTCCGCCACAGGTGGCCGTGATGCTCAGCGGGCCCGCCCAGCTGACCGCCGCGTACGAGCCGAGCGCGGCCCCGGCGGTGATCAGCGCCGGCCCCGGCGGCAGCCGGATCAGCGCGGTCACCGCCAGCCCGTACCAGAGCACGTCGGCGAGCAGGTAGGCGTGTCCCGCGTTGGCCAGCCAGGCGGCCGCGGACAGCCCGGCCGCCAGCGCGTACGCCGGCACCGGGCGCTGCTCCCGGCAGGCGTGCAGGAAGCCTGCGACGAGCACGACCGCCGTGACCAGCCCCGCGACCTCGACCGCCACCGCCCAGCCGGAGTACCGGCCGTCGGAGAAGGTTCCCCAGCAGACGGTGGTCAGCAGGGCGAGCCGGCCGAGCCCGGCGAGGATCCGCCGGGGGCGGCTGTCGGCGTCGTGCTCCAGCCCCTCGCGGGACGGCCAGCGGGTCCAGAACCGGTCGACCTCGACCAAGGGGGTGCCTCCTCGTGCGTACGGCGGTGGTCAGGACAGCAGGGTGACCCGCCCCGGGGGCACGAGGGCCCGCGCCCTCCAGTGCACCACGAGCGAGCGGACCAGCAGCAGCACCGCCAGGCTCAGCAGCAGCGCGCTGCCCGACTGCCGCAGGTGCAGCGCCACCCCGAGCCCGAACAGGCCGAACCTGATCGCGATCATCCCGCCCCAGGCGGCCAGCGTGGCCCGGGTGCCCTGGGCCCAGAGCGCCCCGTCCGCCTCCCGCCACAGCCGGACGGTCCAGCCCCACACCGAGCCGGCCGCGAGCACCGCGACCACCCCGCAGCCGAGCAGGACGACGGACCAGGCGGTGTCCCGCCGGTCGATCAGCTGCGGATCCCTCAGCGCGACGGCGGCGAGGACCAGCGGCAGCACCCAGAAGCGGCGGTCGGTGTCCAGGCGCCGGGGGCGCATCTGGCGCCGGAGCACGAGCAGCATCACCACGACCACGAGAGCGGCGTCGACCAGGGTGGGCATCGGGGTTCTCCGTCCGGGGAGGCTCTGTCTGACCTCTCCGACGCTACGGATCCGCCGCCCGCGGCTGATCGGCGCCGGGGTGGACGGCGGGTGGAACCGACGCGAAGGGGCCCTCCACCCACGGGTGGAGGGCCCCTTCCGGCGGGGTCGCTCAGGCGTCGATGCGCGAACGGTCCAGGGTGGCCGCCGAGTCCACGATGAACTCCTTGCGCGGCGCCACGTCGTTGCCCATCAGCAGGTCGAAGACCTTCTCGGCCTGGTCCAGGTCACCCAGGTTGATCCGGCGCAGCGTGCGGTGGCGCGGGTCCATGGTGGTCTCGGCCAGCTGGTCGGCGTCCATCTCGCCGAGGCCCTTGTACCGCTGGACCGGGTCCTTCCAGCGCAGGTTCTTGCGCTGGAACTCCAGCAGGGTGGAGCGCAGCTCGGCGTCCGAGTAGGTGTAGTGGTACTTCTCCTGGCCGCGCTTGGGGTTGGTGAGCTCGATCCGGTGCAGCGGCGGCACCGCCGCGAAGACCCGGCCCTGCTCGACCATGGGCCGCATGTACCGCTGGAACAGGGTCAGCAGCAGGCAGCGGATGTGCGAACCGTCGACATCGGCGTCGGCCATGAAGATGACCCGGCCGTAACGGGCCTGGTCGATGTCGAAGGTGCGGCCCGAACCGGCCCCTATCACCTGGATGATCGCCGCGCACTCGGTGTTCTTGAGCATGTCGCTCACGGACGCCTTCTGCACGTTGAGGATCTTGCCGCGGATCGGCAGCAGGGCCTGGAACTCGGAGTTGCGGGCCAGCTTGGCGGTGCCGAGCGCGGAGTCGCCCTCGACGATGAAGAGTTCGCTGCGCTCGACGTCGTCGCTGCGGCAGTCGGCCAGCTTCGCCGGCAGCGAGCTGGTCTCCAGCGCGGTCTTCCGGCGCTGGGCCTCCTTGTGCTGGCGGGCGGCGACCCGGGTGCGGGCGGCGGCCACGACCTTCTCCAGCACCGCCCGGGCCTGGACCTTCTCGTCCCGCTTGCCGGAGGTGAGGAAGGTCTTGAGCTCCTTGGCGACGACGGCCGCGACGATCCGGTTGGCCGCCGAGGTGCCGAGCACCTCCTTGGTCTGGCCCTCGAACTGCGGCTCGGCCAGCCGGACGGTGACCACGGCGGTGAGGCCCTCGGTGGCGTCGTCCTTGGTGACGTCGTCCTCGGCGACCCGCAGCAGCTTGGTGGCCCGCAGCACCTCGTTGACGGTCTTGGCCAGCGAGCGCTCGAAGCCGGTGACGTGGGTACCGCCCTTGGGGGTGGCGATGATGTTGACGAAGGAGCGCAGCGTGGTGTCGTAACCGGTGCCCCAGCGCAGCGCGATGTCCACCCCGAGCTGCCGGGTGACCTCGGTCGGCGTCATGTGCCCGAGCTCGTCCAGGACCGGCACGGTCTCCTTGAAGGTGCCCTCGCCGTGCAGCCGCAGCACGTCGCTGATCGGCTTGTCCGGCGCCAGGAACTCGCAGAACTCGGCGATGCCGCCGTCGAAGTGGAAGGTGCTCTCGTCGACCTTGTCGCTCTCGGTCAGCCGCTCGTCACGCACGAGGATGGTCAGGCCGGGGACGAGGAAGGCGGTCTGCCGGGCCCGGTTGTGCAGGTGCTCCAGCGAGAGCTTGGCGTCCTTGAGGAAGATCTGCCGGTCCGCCCAGTACCGGATCCGGGTGCCGGTGCGGGCCTTGGGCACCTTGCGGGCCCGGCTGAGGCCGTTGGCCGCCTCGAACGGGGCGTCCGGGCCGGCCTCGGTGAAGATGCCGGGGGTGCCGCGCCGGAAGCTGATCGCATGGGTGTGGCCGCTGCGGTCGACCTCGACGTCCAGTCGGGCCGAGAGGGCGTTGACCACGGAGGCACCGACACCGTGCAGGCCGCCGGAGGCCGCGTAGGAGCCGCCGCCGAACTTGCCGCCGGCGTGCAGCTTGGTCATCACGACCTCGACGCCGGACAGCCCGGTCTTGGGCTCGACGTCCACCGGGATACCGCGTCCGTTGTCGCGGACCTCGACCGAGGAGTCCTCGTGCAGGACGACCTCGATCCGGTCGCAGTAGCCGCCCAGCGCCTCGTCCACCGAGTTGTCGATGATCTCCCAGAGGCAGTGCATCAGGCCCCGGCTGTCGGTCGAGCCGATGTACATGCCGGGACGCTTGCGGACCGCCTCCAGACCCTCCAGGACGAGCAGGTGCCGAGCGGTGTAGTTGGAACCGTCGTCGCCGGCCAGCAGAGCGGACGGCACGGTCGTTTCGGCACTCACGCGGCACTCTCCTCGGTGAAGTTCTGTCTCATCGGTCACATACGGGCACATCCGGACAGGTCCGGAGCGTCCGCCAGTGCAGCACACCACACCGACAGCCGTTCCCCTCCGTGTGCACACCCCTCCGCTGGGTGCACAGCACGGCAAGCCGGTCCCGCGCAGCTTGTACGCGCTCCGCGAACAAGAGCCGTGCCGGATTGGGGGCGCCGGGGCTCCATCTCCTCCCGGTACCACTGCTCCTGGCGGACCGTGGGACCGGGCACAGGCTCCGGAACTGCCGTTATGCAGGCTACCGGGGCCCGGGACGGGGCTTATGCTCCAACCCAGCAGAGGATTATGCTACGCGGACTCCCGCACCCGGTTCCGATCGGGCGTTCGAGCCGCGGGCGGATCCTGGGATCCGGTACGCATGAACCACCGGCCCCCGGGGCACGTCCTCATCAACACAGCAGAATCCTCAGAGAAGAAAAGCCACGAGCGGGAACGTTTTCGGCCTGGTTGGATGTTGACCCTGGTACGACAGCTCGTCGAGCTAGAGAAGAGGCGACGTGACTACTGTTCTGACCCCTGCGAGCCCGCTCACCGCGGCTGACCGCTGCGACCGCTGCGGCGCCCAGGCTTACCTGCGCGTCGTACTCGCCAGCGGTGGAGAGCTGCTCTTCTGCGCCCACCACGGCCGGAAGTTCGAGCCGGAGCTCAAGAAGATCGCCGTGGAGATACAGGACGAGAGCAACCGCCTCGGCACCACTGCCGCCACGGCCAACGACGACGAGCGCTGATCCCGAGCGCCTCCAGCAGCAGACCGACGTCGAGCTGTGTCCGGTCGCACACCGCGTGTGACCGGGTGAGCCGGGCGACTGCCCTTCCGAGGGCCGGCCGCCCGGCTTCGTCGTTCCCGGACCGCTCGCTTCCGTACCGCTCTCTCCTGGACCGCCAGGACCCGGACCCCTGGGCCTCGGATCCCTGGGCCCCGGAGGCGGCCCGATCGGGCGGCGCCCCGTGCCCGTTCGACTACAGGAGGGAGCGGACCGCGTCGGAGACCGAGGCGATCCTGGTGTAGACACCCGGGTGGGCGGCCTCGGCGCAGCCCGTTCCCCAGGACACCAGCCCCGCGAGCCGGCCCGCGACCACCAGCGGCCCGCCGCTGTCGCCCTGGCAGGCGTCCTTCCCGCCCCGCTCCTCGCCCGCGCACACCATGCCCCGGGCGTCGAAACGCCCGTCCTGGCCGCCCGGGTAGGCCTGGGCGCAGGTCTGGTCCGCGATGATCGGCACGTCCACGCCCCGCAGCTGGGGCGAGTAGTCGCCGTGGCCGGTGGTGTCCCCCCAGCCGTAGACCCGGGCCGGGGTCCCCGCGCGGTACGGCTCGGTCTCGCCCTGGCCGACCAGGTCGATCACCGGCCGGCTCCCCTGCGACTCGGCGAGGGTGACCACCGCCACATCGTTCATATTGGTGGTGAAGGAGTAGTCGGGGTGGATCCGGACCTCCCGCACCTCCACCTCCCGGCCGACCGTGCCGCGCAGGTCGTCCCGGCCGACCACGACCCGCAGCCCGGGCCGGTCCACCTGGTGCCCGCCGGACTCGTCGTAGAAGCAGTGCGCCGCCGTCACCACCTTGGTGGGGGTGACCAGCGCTCCCCCGCAGAACTGGCCCGAGCGGCCGGAGCCGAACTGCTGCCGACTGGCCAGGGCCACCACCCACGGGTGGTCGCCCGTGCTCTCGGGTGGTCGCCCGTGCTCTCGGTCGTTCCGCCGACGATCCGCCCCTGCGGCCGGGCCTGCGCGGCGGTGGCCGGGCCGAGCGCCAGCAGCGGCGCGGGCAGCGCGGCCAGCAGGGTCAGCACGGCGGCCCGGCGGTAACGGGGCACCCGGGCGGGAGCCGGCCGGGCGGCAGCCCGGGCCGCGCGCGCGGCGGGGCGTACGGCGCGGGGCGCGTCGGTCGGCAGGTCGGCGCGGTCCGGACGGTCCGGGGTGGGCGGCACCGTGTCTCCAGGTGGCTCGGCAGCAGGCAACCGGCACAGCGTAGGTGACCGACCACGGTCCGCGACCGCTCTGCCCCGCACCGCCACCCGGACGAGCGACAACGGCCACCCGGACGGTGACGTCCACCCCTCCCGAACAGCCGGAAGGCCCGGAGCGCGGAGCTCCGGGCCTTCCGGTCGGACGTTGGTGCCGAACCGTCGATCAGTCCAGGTAGTCCCGCAGCACCTGGGAACGCGACGGGTGACGCAGCTTGGACATGGTCTTCGACTCGATCTGGCGGATGCGCTCACGGGTGACCCCGTACACCTTGCCGATCTCGTCGAGCGTCTTCGGCTGACCGTCCGTCAGGCCGAAGCGCATCGAGACCACGCCCGCCTCGCGCTCGGACAGGGTGTCCAGGACCGAGTGCAGCTGCTCCTGGAGCAGGGTGAAGGAGACCGCGTCGGCCGGGACGACCGCCTCGGAGTCCTCGATGAGGTCACCGAACTCGCTGTCGCCGTCCTCGCCGAGCGGCGTGTGCAGCGAGATGGGCTCGCGACCGTACTTCTGGACCTCGATGACCTTCTCGGGGGTCATGTCGAGTTCCTTGGCCAGCTCCTCCGGGGTGGGCTCGCGGCCCAGGTCCTGGAGCATCTGGCGCTGGACGCGGGCCAGCTTGTTGATGACCTCGACCATGTGCACCGGGATACGGATGGTGCGGGCCTGGTCGGCCATCGCGCGGGTGATCGCCTGGCGGATCCACCAGGTCGCGTAGGTGGAGAACTTGTAGCCCTTGGTGTAGTCGAACTTCTCGACCGCACGGATCAGACCGAGGTTGCCCTCCTGGATGAGGTCCAGGAAGAGCATGCCGCGACCGGTGTAGCGCTTGGCCAACGAGACCACCAGGCGGAGGTTGGCCTCCAGCAGGTGGTTCTTGGCCCGGCGGCCGTCCTCGGCGATGATCTCCAGCTCGCGCTTGAGCTTGGGAGCGAGCTTGTCGGCGGCCGAGAGCTTGTCCTCGGCGAACAGGCCGGCCTCGATCCGCTTGGCGAGCTCGACCTCCTGCTCGGCGTTGAGCAGCGGGACCTTGCCGATCTGCTTCAGGTAGTCCTTGACCGGGTCGGCGGTGGCACCGGCGACGGCGACCTGCTGGGCCGGAGCGTCGTCCTCGTCGTCGTCGGAGAGGACGAAGCCCTCCGACTCCTCCTCCGGGGCGTCGCCCTCGGCGGCGGGCTTGTCGCCGGGCAGGGCCACGTCCTCGAGGATCTCCTCCTCGCCGAGGGCCTCCTCCTCGCCGCCCTTGCCCGCGGTCTTGGCGGTGGTGGTCTTCTTGGCGGCGGCCTTCTTGGCCGGCGCGGCGGTCTTCTTGGCGACGGCCTTCTTGGCCACGGCCTTCTTGGCGACGGCCGCCTTCACCTCGGTGCCGGCGGTCGCCCCCTCGACGGTGATCTCGGCGGAGACGGTGCTGACCGGCGCGGCGGCGGCCGCGACCGTCGGAGTGGAGACGGGCGCACCGGGCGCGATGCGCACGGGCGGCTTGGTCGGGGCCGACGGAGCGGCCGGGTTCCGGGTGGTGACCGCCTTGGTCGCGGTGCGCTTGGCGGGGCTCTTGGCAGCAACGCTCTTGCGCTTGGCGCCGGCCGGTTCGGCCGCGCTGACCATGAGGTCCACCCCCTCCTCAATCAGAACCTGGTTGAGGCTGCGCATGACGTTCTTCCACTTGGTGACCGGGATCTGGTCCGCCTCGAACGCCTGGCGTACGTCGTCACCGGCGATCTGCCCCTGGGCCTTGCCCCGCTCGATGAGCGCCAGCAGAGCCGCGGACTCGGCGATCTCGGGGGGAAGCGAACGGGATGTGCTGGCCGACACGAACAACCTCTCGGACGATGAGTGGACTCGAACCCGTACCGGCCGCCCGAGCGGGCGGGGAAGGAGATCGCGCGTCGGGCACGCGGTGTCGATTCCGACCGACTCGGGTTTGAGGTCTGGGTTTGCAGGACGGCAGCAGCGCCGCGGACCAACACAGCATTCTGACACGTTGGGTTATTCCGGAGCTGCTCCCGCTCAGGAGACATCGCTGCTGCTCGTCAAGTGTTACGCATGGCCTTCGTGTCGCGGGTCACACCGGTCGGCGGCCGCGGCACGGGGCCGACCTCCATCATCCCCCACCCGCGACCGAACCATTCACCATGGACACGCCATTCCACTGTCCGGCGGGTGCGGGCCCGCTCCGAGCCGGCGTCGAACTACCGCCGAACCGCCGCCGGGACATCCCTTCCGCCCCCTCCGCCTCCTTTTCGCCTTCCGGCTTCCGCCGCCCCCTCCGCCCCTCTGCTTCGTGCGGCCCCGGACGTACGGAGACCCCCCGGCCGCACCGTGGCGGCAGCCGGGGGGTCGGGGGTCGCGAGGGGGACTGCGGGAGGCCGCGGAGGAATCGCGGACGTCGGATCACGACGGGGCGGATCGGGGAGCTGGTCGCGGGGCGGGGCGGCGGTGTCCGGTCGCCCTACGGTCCGCTCAGTGCTCCCGGGGCGCCGGAACGGACGGCTCGATCTCGGGGTGGACGGTGAGCAGCGCCCGCATCGTGTTCTCGGCGGCACTGCCGTCGCCGGAGCCGAGCGCCTCCACCAGCCGGGCGTGCATCCCGACCGAGGACTCCGAGGGCCGCTCGCAGGCGGTGGCCGGACCGCCGGACACCTGGAGCGCGCAGGCGACGATCCCGGAGAGGTGCTCCAGCATCCGGTTCCCGGCCAGCTGCAGGATGAGCACGTGCAGCTCGGTGTCGGCCCGGGCGTAGGTGGCGAGGTCCGCCTGGGCGCAGGCGTGGCCCATGATCTCGATCAGCTCGGCCAGCCGCTGCTGGACGTCCTCCCGGCCGTGGCCGGAGGCCAGCCGGGAGGCCAGCGGCTCGATCGCCCAGCGCAGCTCGAACAGCTCCCGGCGCTGCTCGTCGCGCTGCGGGCCGAAGGCGCGCCACTCGATGATGTCCGGGTCCAGGAGGTTCCAGTCGCTGACCGGGCGGACCCGGGTGCCGACGTTGGGGCGGGCGCTGACCAGGCCCTTGGCCTCCAGCACGCGCAGCGACTCGCGGACGACGGTGCGGGAGACCTCGAACCGCTGGCCGATCTCCTCCGGGACGAGCGGCCGGTCGGCGCCGAGGTCGCCGGAGACGATCATCTGGCCCAACTGCTGGACGAGCTGGCCGTGCAGGCCGCGGCCCCGGCTGCTGGTGGTCTTGCGGCCGACCCGGCCGAGGTCCGACTCGGCGCCCTCCCAGCGGGGCGCCGGCGGGACGGGCCGGTCGGCGTAGGAGTAGCGGTCCAGGTCGGCGGAGCCGTGAATGGCCCCATCGGCGGAACGGGCGGGGGTCATGGTGGGGTGCGCAAGGGTACTCACAGCTCCTTTGTCGGCGATCGGCGGGCACAGCTTGAGAATTCTCGTGAAAAGCACACGAAAGGGTGATCGCCCGTGACTGGATAATTGACTTCTTATCAGGGTGAACCACTCATTACGGTCACCCTTGGTCGATCTTGGCGAACCGCCCCGGCCCGCCGCGGGCTCAGAGCGCCCGGCGCCGGGCCTGCACCACCAGGGTGACCAGCAGCAACACCAGCACCGGCGTCACCACGGCGGCCAGCAGCGCCGGATCGGTCAGCGCCGGAGCCGCCGACATCACGCCGCCGCTCGCAACCCGGCCGTCCCCGCCGTACACCCATCCGTACGCCCACTCGATCCCCGACGGGAACGGCAGCAGTTCCGCCGCCCGGGCCGGCCAGGGCGTCCCGCTCTGCCGCAGCACCAGCGCCACCACGGACTCCAGCAGCGGCGGCAGCGCGCAGAGCAGCAGCACCCCGGCGGTGGCGCTCCGGGTCAGCGCGGCGGTCAGCACGCCGGTCCAGCCCGCCACGACCACCAGCAGCACGAAGGCCAGCAGCGCCGTCGGCGCCCCCTGCCCGGCCACCAGGGCCAGCGGCGCCGCCACCGGCGGCAGCACGTCGAGCCCGCCAGGACCGGACGGGGCCAGCGCCTCCGCGACCCGGGTGGACAGCGCGGCCGGGTCCGACCAGGCCGCCACCGCCACCCCGGCGGGCAGGGTGAAGTGCACGGTCACCGCGTCGACCAGCACCGTGACCAGGGCGAGCAGCGCCGCGAGGGAACCGGTCACCGCCAGCTTGGCCGTCAGCAGCCGGACCCGGCGCGGGTAGGACACCTGCGAGGCCGCCAGCCCCCGGTGCCGCACCTCGTGGCCGTAGGCCAGCGCGCCCAGCACCCCGGCGCCCAGCGCCGCGAACGGCAGCGGCACCAGCGGCACCGCCGCCGTCAGCAGCCGCACCGCGGCCGCGCCGCCGAGGGTCCGGTCCCCCACCTGGCCCGCCAGCACGCCGGCGACCACCGCGTCGCAGACCACCACGAGCCCGAGCAGCAGCCAGGTCGAACGCAGGCCGCGCACCCGGCGCAGCTCATAAGCCAGAACACGCACGGTTCACTCGCTCCGAAGGTCAGAGGTGACGGGAACAACGGGCCCGGTCGGGTCCGACCCGGTCGGGTTGGCCCCCGGTGAGGCCGACCGGTCGGGCGCGGGCCGCTCGGCCCGATCGGGCTGCGGGCGGGTGACGCGGCCCAGGCGGACGGTGTCGTCGCCCAGCCGTCCGTCGACCGCCTCCCCCGGGCGCCCGTGGGCCTCGGCCTTCGGGACGGCCGCCGGGGCCGTTGCCGAACGCGCCAGGCCGGTCAGCCCGTCCCGGAAGAGCCGGTCCACCGCGACCACCGGAGAGGTCTCGTCCTCCCGCCGCCCGCTGCTGCGGCGCCCGGTCCGCGCGGTCCCGGCGGCCGCGCCGGGCACCCCGGCCGCCTCGGCCGCGCGCCGGGTGACGGCCCGGG
>NZ_JZWY01000673.1:0-10795 GCF_000966955.1 Streptomyces sp. NRRL S-495 | reverse complement strand
CTGCCGGTGCCACTGCTGGGGGACTCGACCCCGCCGCGCCCGACCTCGCCGACCACGTCCTGCCCGACGAGATCCGCCGCCGCATCCAGGGCTTCCGCGCCATGGTCGCCACCGAGGCACGCCGACGGGCGGCCGAGCTCCGCGGCACCGAACGCCTCGCCGAGCGGGCCGTCGCACCGAGCCCCGACCGGATCGACTTCCTCACCGCAGGCCGCGACCAGCTCGCCGAACTCCGCCGCACCGTCCACCCGCTGGCCCGGAAGCTGGCCACCCGGCTGTCCGCGCGCCGACGCCGGGCCGCCCGCGGCCGGATCGACCTGCGCCGCACCCTGCGCCGCTCGCTCTCCACCGGCGGCGTCCCGCTGCGCCCCGCCCACCGGCTGCGCCGCCCCGCCCGGCCCGAACTCGTCCTGCTCTGCGACGTGTCCGGCTCGGTGGCGGGCTTCTCCGACTTCACCCTGCTGCTGGTCCAGGCGATGCGCGACCAGTTCAGCAAGGTCCGGGTGTTCGCGTTCGTCAACCGCACCGCCGAGGTGACGGACCTGCTCACCCGCGGCGGCGGCGACCCGGCCGCGCTGGCCCGGCGGATCCTCACCGAGGCCAAGGTGATGGGCCACCACGGCAACAGCGACTACGGTTCGGCCCTCGGCGAGTTCGCCGAACGCCACCTGGACGCCGTGGGTCCGCGGACCGCCGTGCTGATCCTCGGCGACGCCCGCAACAACTACCGGGACCCGCACCTGCCCGCCCTGCGGCTGGTCGCGGCCCGCGCCCGCCAGGTCCACTGGCTCAACCCGGAGCAGCCCTCCCTCTGGGGCACCGGCGACTCCGCCGCCCCCGCCTACGCCGAGGTGGTGCCGATGCACTGCTGCCGCAACGCCCGCCGGCTGGGCGAGTTCATCGCCCGTCTGCTGCCGGTCTGAGGCGGCGCGGGTGCTGGGGGCGGAACCCGGGCCCGCCCCCACCACCGCCCGGCGCCTCAGCCGTCCAGCTGCCCGAGGAAGTCGAGCAGGGCCGCGTTGACCTCCGCCGGGCTCTCCTGCTGGGTCCAGTGGCCGACGCCCGGAAGCGTGACGCGCCGGTACAGCTTCGGCGCCAGGCGCTCCAGCAGCCCGCGCATCGCCTCCTCCGGGATCAGGGCCATCACCATGTCCTGGTCCCCCGCCACATAGAGGGCCGGCACCTCCACGGGCCGCCCGGCCAGCCCGGCGAGCAGCTCGTTGTTCCGGTCGATGTTGCGGTACCAGTTGAGACCGCCGGTGAACGCCCGCTCGCCGTGCTCGGCGTAGTCGGCGACGAAGGCCTCGATGTCCGCCTCGGAGAGCCAGTCCGGCAGCTTCTCCGGCTCGGGGACGCTGCCCAGCAGGGTCTGTCCCTCGCGGATCACCCACGCCCGCGGTCCCCCGCCGTCCGGCCGGGCGCCGGCGCCGCTGGACAGCATCCGGCGGAACGTCGAGTGCAGGTCCCGGCCGAGCTCGGCGTCCGCGACGCCGGGGCGCTGGAAGTAGATCTGGTAGAAGCCCTCGCCGAACCGCTCCCGGGCCTGGGCCAGCGGCGGCAGGCCGAGGGTGGGCAGCGGCGGGACGCTCAGCCCCGCCACACCGCGCACCAGGTCGGGGCGCAGCGCGGCCGTGCTCCAGGCGACCGGGGCGCCCCAGTCGTGGCCGACCAGGACGGCGCTCTCCTCGCCGAGGGCGCCGATCAGCGCGGTGACGTCGCCGACCAGGTGCAGCAGGGTGTACGCGTCGACCGACTCGGGCTGCTCGCTGCGGGCGTAGCCGCGCTGGTCGACGGCGACCACGCGGTAGCCGGCCTCGGCGAGCGGGGCGAACTGGTGCCGCCAGGAGTACCAGCTCTCCGGGAAGCCGTGCAGCAGCAGGACCAGTGGTCCCTCACCCTGTTCGGCGACGTGCAGCCGGACTCCGTTCACCTCGACCTGACGGTGCGCGATATGTCCGTACGCCTGCTTGGTCATGCGGCCCTCCTCGTCGACGACGCGTCACCCGGCAGAACGGGCGGCGGCCGACCGTTCGTTCCCCGCCGCCGCCCGTCCGGTACCCCGCTTCCGGTCCCTCGCCTCCAGTCCCCCGCCGGGTTCAGTCCCCGCTGTCGCGCCGGGTCCGGCCCCCGCCCTCCCGCCGGTCGAGCAGCGCCGTAGCGGCGGCCAGCAGGGCGCCCACCGCGATCAGCACGAAGTACCCGGCGGTCCGGTGGTCGGAGGGGACCAGATGCCTCACGAAGCC
Source organism: Streptomyces sp. NRRL S-495 (assembly GCF_000966955.1). NCBI lineage: Bacteria > Bacillati > Actinomycetota > Actinomycetes > Kitasatosporales > Streptomycetaceae > Streptomyces > Streptomyces sp. NRRL S-495. The sequence continues at coordinate 8,552 of NZ_JZWY01000673.1, read as the reverse complement.
GAAGATGTGCAGGCCCCACAGGTGGTCGACGAGGAGGCCGTTGATGCCGCCGACAATCAGGACGAAGCTCACGAATCCCAGCAGGTTCTTCATGATCCCGACGTTAGGCAGCCGGGTCGCCGACGGGATCCGACTTTCGGCGCGACCGGGACCCACCAAAGTCGCGCATTCGCATCCGCATCCGCATTCGCAGCAGCACGGGCACGGCGGCGAGCGCCGGGACGGCCGCCAGGGCGAAGCAGAGCGGCAGCGGCAGATGTCCGACCAGCAGGCCCACGCCCGCGCCGCCGACGGCCGAACCGGCGTTGAAGGCCGTGTTCACCCAGGCACCGGCCCTGGTCCTGGCCTCCGGCACGACCGCCTCGTCCGCGACCAGGTAGGAGGTGGTGAGGGCGGGCGAGACGAAGAACCCGGCGATGCCGACGGCCACGCCGAGCAGGACCGGGCCGGGTGCGAGCCCGGCGGCGGCCAGGGCCAGGCCCAGACCACCGGTGAACAGCGGCAGCCGGACGGCGTTCGGCACCGGCCGGTCCAGCGCGCCCAGCCCGAGGCCGCCGACGGCACTGCCGGCGGACAGCGCGGCCAGGATCCAGCCCACCGCCTCCGGCCGCCCGCGGTCCTCGGCGAAGGCGAGCACCATGAGGTCCAGCGCGCCCAGCGCCAGCCCGGTCACCCCGGACGCGAGCACGGCGGCGCGCAGCGCCCGTCCGCCGCCGAGCGGGGTCCGGCGACGGCGCCCGACCGGCGACGGTGCGACGTCGGGGACGTCCGCGCCGTCCGCTCCGCCCGCCGCCACCGGTGAGGCGACCAGCAGCAGGGCCCCGGCGAGCAGCAGCCCCGCGCCCACGGCCACGGCACCACCGGGGCCGACGACCGGAAGCAGCAGACCGACCAGCAAAGGTCCGGTGACGAAGAGCAGTTCCTCCGCGACGCCGTCCAGGCTGAACGCGCGGCGCAGCAGCACCGGGTCGGGAAGGAGCCGCCGCCAGAACGTCCGCATCACCGGACCCAGCGGCGGTGTGCAGGCGCCCGCCGCGAGGACGAGCGCGCCGACCGCCGCCGGAGCGGCGCCCGGCCGGGCCGCGGCCGCGACCACGGCGAGCAGCAGCGCGCCGTACAGCACGGCCATCGGCGGCAGCACCCGCCGGGGACCGTAGCGGTCGACCAGCCCGGCCCGGACCGGCGAGAGGAGGACACTGGCGAGCGCGAACAGGGCCATCGCCGCGCCGGCCGCGGAGTAGGAGCCGGTGGCCTCGCGGACAGTGAGCAGCAGGGCGAGCGGAACCACCCCGTAGGAGAGGCGGCCGAGCAGCGCGGCGGCGAAGGTGCGGCCGGCGTGCGGGGCGCCGAGCACGGCGCGGTAGCCGGGGCGTGCGGACGGGCCGCGCGGAGGCGCGGAAACGGTGGAAGGCACGGTGGACGTCCTCAAGGAGGTCCGGTCCGCGGGCCGGGAGGTCACGGCGGGCGGCACCGGAGGTGCGTACAGGGACACCGGAGGGCCGCGCGGTTCCCGATCGGTCGGGGCGCGGTCGCTTCGGGCCGGCTACGCACGGAGGAAGGACATGGGCCGTACCGTACCAGGGCGCCGCGCGGTCCGGGAGGGCCCGGACGGAGCAGCGGGCAGGGCGGGGCGGCGGCCGTCCGGGTACGTTCGCGGTGTGCAGCAGAGGTCACCCCACGTCAGCAGGCGCGCCCGGGCCGGGAGACCGGCGGCGGCCGGTGCCGTCGCCGTCCTGGTCCTCGCGGCCGGCGCGCCCGCCGCGTTCTCGGCCCCCTCGCCCTCGCCCTCGCCCTCGCCTTCCCCGTCCGCCGCGCCTGCGGCCGGTGCCGGTGCCGGTGCCGCCCAGGACGCGGCCGCCGTGGTCGGCGGCGAGCGGCTGGGCCGGCCGGCCGTCCAGGTCGCGCCCCGGACCGGCGCGCCCGAGCTGCCGGCCACCCTGACCGGGCGGTCCTGGCTGATCGCCGACGCCGCCACCGGCGAGGTGCTCGCCGCCCGCAACGCCCACCTCCCGCTGCCACCCGCCAGCACGCTCAAGATGCTGTTCGCCGACACCGTGCTGCCGAAGTTCGACCGCACCCTGGAGCACCGGGTGGCTCCCGCCGAGCTCGCCGCGCTGGGCGCGGGCAGCAGCCTGGTCGGGATCAAGGAGAACCTGCCGTACCGGGTCGAGGACCTCTGGCGGGGCGTCTTCCTCGCCTCCGGCAACGACGCCGTGCACGTGCTGTCCCACATGAACGGCGGGCTGGCCCGCACCGTCACCCAGATGCAGGAGCGGGCGACCGCCCTCCAGGCGCGCGACACCCGGGTGGTCTCCCCGGAGGGCTACGACCAGGCCGGCCAGGTCTCCTCGGCCTACGACCTCACGCTGTTCGCCCGCGCCGGGCTGCGCAACCCCGACTTCCGCAGCTACTGCGCGACCCGCACCGCCCGCTTCCCCGGCGCGGTGGACAAGGCGACGGGGCAGCGGTCCGCGTTCGACATCGCCAACACCGACCGCCTGTTGGGCAAGTACCCGGGCCTGATCGGGGTGAAGAACGGCTACACCACCAACGCGGGCGCCACCTTCACCGGCGCTGCCGAACGCGAGGGCCGCACCCTGCTGGTGACGGTGATGCACCCGGAGCAGCAGGCCAAGGTCTACGACGAGGCGGCCGCGCTGCTGGACTGGGGCTTCGCGGCGGCCGGCAAGGTCGAACCGGTCGGCCGGCTGGTCGAGGAGGAGACCGCACCCGACGCGTCCGCCGCCCCGTCCGCCGAGGCCCCAGCCACCGGCGTCCTGCCGCACGCCATCCAGCAGGCCGACCACGCCCTCGGCCCGGCCGGCTGGACGGCACTCGCGTTCGGCGCCGCACTGGCCCTCTGGGCAGCCGGCCGACTGCGCACCCGGCGCCGTCCGCACACCGCCGCGCTCCCCGTCCTCCCCGGCGGCGTCCCGGTCCCCCCACGACCGGACTACGCCCCGCACATCGCGTACTCCCTCCCGGCCCGAACGGCGTCCGGTTCCGCCCCGCGCGGCTCCACCGCCGTCGGCGGCGCCACAGCAGTGGGCGGCAGCACCCGCCGACGCCTCACCCGCCACGCCCGCACCCTCGCCCGCGCCACCCGCGCCCGGCTCGGCCGCTCCGGTGCCCGGGCCCGGAGCCGACGCTGACCCGCTCCGGGCCGCGCCCGTCCCGGCGCCCTAGAATCCCCCTATGAGCGCCACTCCCCACCCCGACCCGCACCGGCAGGAACGGCTCGAACGCCTCGTCAGCCTCTCCTCCGGCAGCTACCTGCTGGTCACCACCTTCAAGAAGGACGGCACCGCCGTGCCGACGCCGGTGTGGGTGGTGCGTGACGGGGAGGCGCTCGGCGTCTGGACCGTCGCCGACTCGTGGAAGGTCAAGCGGATCCGCAACCGACCGGACGTCCTGGTCGGGCCCTGCGACGTCCGGGGCAATCCGACCGGTGAGTCCGTCCCGGCCACCGCCGAGATCCTCGGCCCCGAGCGCACCGCCGCCTACCGGACGCTGCTGCGGCAGAAGTACGGGCTGGTCGGCGTCGTCACGGTGCTCGGCAGCCGGCTGCGGCGCGGTGAGCGCGGCACCATCGGCATCCGGCTCACCCTCACCGACGACTGACGCGCCCGACGCCCCTCCCGCCCCACGTCCCCCACGACGCGTCCGGATCCTCGTCCGGTTCATGCCAGGGAAAACGTTCTTCCGTTGGACGCCTGGTCGTTCGCCACAGCGCGCGGTACGGCATGGGTGGCGCTGCTACAACACACAGCGCCCGCCCATCCACTGCTGCACGCCCGTCAGGAGGACGCCCATGCGGCGAACCGATCGAGTCCGGCTCCGCGCACTGGCGGTGGCATCGGCCGCCACCGTCGTCGGAGCGCTCACCGCGCTGCCCGCCGGCACCGCGCAGGCCGTGTCGCCGGACCTCGTCATCAGCCAGGTGTACGGCGGCGGCGGCAACTCCGGCGCGCCGTACACCAATGACTTCGTCGAGCTGTACAACCGGGGCACCACCCCGGTCAGCGTCACCGGCTGGACCGTCCAGTACGCCTCGGCGGCCGGGTCCTCCTGGACGAGGACCACCCTGTCGGGCACCATCGCCCCCGGCAAGTACTACCTGGTGCAGGAGGCCGCCGGGGCCGGTTCCGGCGCCGCCCTCCCGACGCCGGACGCGACCGGCACGATCGCGATGGGCGCCAACGCCGGGAAGGTCGCGCTGGTCACCAACTCCACCGCGCTGACCTGCGCCACCGGCTGCGCCGGCCAGCCCGGGGTCAAGGACTTCGTCGGCTACGGCACGACCGCCTCCTCCGCCGAGGGCTCGCCCACCGGGAACCTCGCCAACACCACCGCGGCGGTCCGGGCCGGCGGCGGCGCCACCGACACCGACAACAACGCGGCCGACTTCGCCCCACCCCGCGCAACTCGACCTCCGGCGGCGGGACGGGCGGCACCCGGATCCACGGCATCCAGGGCGCCGCCCGGACCTCCCCGCTGGCGGGCCAGCCGGTCACCGGCGTCCCCGGCGTGGTCACCGCGGTCGGCCCGAGCGGCTACTGGTTCCAGGACCCGCAGCCCGACGCCGACCCGGCGACCAGCGAGGCGCTCTACGTCTACACGGCGAGCGCCCCCGGCGTGGCCGTCGGCGACTCCGTCCAGGTCGGCGGCACCGTCAGCGAGTACCGCCCCGGCGGCACCGGCGGCACCACCAACCTCACCGTCACCGAACTCACCGCGCCCACCACCACCGTGCTCGCCCACAACGCGGCACTGCCCGCCGCCACCCTGGTCGGCGCCGGCGGCCGGGTCCCGCCCGCCGCGGTGATCTCCGGTGTCACCACGGGCGACGTCGAGACCGCCGGCGGCTTCCAGCCGGCCACCGACGGACTGGACTTCTGGGAGTCGCTGGAGGGCATGCGGGTCCAGCTGAACAACGCCGCCGTGGTCGGGCCGAGGACTTCCGTCGGCGAGATCCCGGTCGTCCCGCAGGGCTCCACCACCAGGACCGCCCGCGGCGGCATCCTGCTCCAGGCCGCGGACGGCAACCCCGAGCGGGTCCTGCTGGACGACGTGCTCGCGCCGACCCCGTCCGCCAACGTCGGTGACACCCTCTCCGGCGCCGCCGTCGGCGTCCTGGACTACTCCTTCGGCAACTTCAAGCTGCTGGTCACCGCCACCCCGACCGTCCTCCCCGGCGGCCTCGCCCCGGAGACCACCGCCGCACCGGCCGCCGGCGAGCTGTCCACGGCGACCTTCAACGTCGAGAACCTCGCGCCGGGCGACCCGCAGGCCAAGTTCGACGGCCTCGCCGCCGCCGTCGTCACCAACCTGCGCTCGCCCGACCTGGTCGCCCTGGAGGAGATCCAGGACAACTCCGGCGCCACCGACAACGGCGTGGTCGCCGCCGACCAGACCCTGGCCAAGCTCACCGCCGCCATCACCGCGGCCGGCGGCCCGGCCTACTCCTACCGCCAGCTCAACCCGGTCAACGACCAGGACGGCGGCCAGCCCGGCGGCAACATCCGCCAGGTGTTCCTCTACCGCACCGACCGGGGCCTGAGCTTCACCGACCGCCCGGGCGCCGGCTCCACCACCGCCGACTCCGTGGTCAACAACGGCGGCGTCCCCGCCCTCGCCTACTCCCCCGGCCGCATAGACCCGACCAACCCGGCCTTCAACGCCAGCCGCAAGCCGCTCGCGGGTGAGTTCCGCTGGAACGGCCGCCCGGTGTTCGTGATCGCCAACCACTTCAACTCCAAGGGCGGCGACCAGCCCCTCTTCGGCCGCTACCAGCCGCCGGCCCGCCCCTCCGAGACCCAGCGCCACGCGCAGGCCACCGCGGTCAGGACCTTCACCGACCAGATCCTCGCCGTCGACCCGAACGCCGCGGTGATCGTGCTCGGCGACCTCAACGACTTCGAGTTCTCGCAGACCGCCGACCTCCTCACCGCCGGCGGCTCCCTGGTCGACCTCCCCCGCACCCTCCCCCTCGCCGAGCGGTACACCTACGTCTACGAGGGCAACTCCCAGGTCCTCGACCACATCCTGATCTCCCCCGCCCTCGCGGCCCGCGCCTACAGCTACGACATCGTCCACCTCAACAGCGAGTTCGCCACCCAGCTGAGCGACCACGACCCGCAGATCGTCCGGATACCGCTGCCGTAACGCGCTCCCCGCAGTGGTGCGGCCCCCGGCACCCGGGGGCCGCACCACTGCGGCCGGGTAGCACCGTCAGGCACCGCGGTCGTTCCGTCCCGTCGCCGCCGGCCGACAGGAAACCGGCGGAACCGGACCGCCGGCCGACGGGCCTGTGGCCGACACATCCGGCGTCACACAGGGAACCGACCAGAGCCGGGCGGTCCGATCGGACCCCGCCGTGGCCAGCCGGTGTCCGTCAGGGCTGAACACCACCTCACGGACGGAGCCGTCGTAGCCCCTCAGCGTCGCGAACATCGTGCCACCCGCGACGTCCCACAGGTACGCGGCGGTCCCCGTGGTCGCCGTGGCCAGCACCCGGCCGTCCGGTGCGTAGGCCAGGTCGGTGACATCACCGCCGCGGATGCTCAACGTGACCGGCGTGAGCTGGCCCAGACCGACGTCCATGAACCGCACCTTGTTGCCGGCGGTCACCGCGAGAGTCCGCCCGTCCGGGCTGAACGCGACCGCGTACCGACCGGAGTACCCGTCGTGTTCCAGGGCGAGACCGGACACGGGCGTGCTGGTCGTGAGGTTCCAGAGCCGGAGCCCCGGGTCGCCGCCCGAGGCTCCGACGATCGCGAGCTGGGTCCCGTCGGGGCTGAAGGCCACCGCAGAGGCGGTCACACCACGACCGACCGTGAAGGTCTGCTTCCCGGTCGCGACCTCCCAACCCCGAACCCGGTCACCGGATCCCGCCGAGGCAAGACTCCGACCGTCCGGGCTGAAGACCATCAGGGACACCGTCTCCAGGATGTTCCCCACCGTGATCTGGGCGATTGTGGTACCGGTCGCGACCTCGGTCAACCGGATCTTGTTCATGGTGCTGGTGGCGAGGGTCCGCCCGTCGGGGCTGAGCACCGCGTGGCCGCCACCGCCCGGCACCGCATCGGGCAGGAGCATCGTCGCCCTTCGCGTGGCAGTTTCCCACCGCCGGGTGATCCCGCTGTCGCCGGCTACGATCAGCGCGGCACCGTCGGCCGAGAATGCCACCGCTCGCGCCGATTCGAGGTCGTCGAGCACGGCCGTCGCCTCGATCGGACCGACAACCGACGATCCGCCACCCTGAAGTTGGGAGACAATCGCCCCGATGACGAGCAGCAGGACAACGAAGCCGATGCCCGCTCCTCCCTTCTTCCCGTCGGACGACTTCGACTCGCGCCCGACCGGCGCGGCCGCCGTGGCCTCGCCGGGCCGCGGAGCGGATCGCGGCTTCGGGACCCGCGGGCCGAGCTCCTGGTCGGCGGCCCCGCCGGCCGCACCCCACCGACCGAAGTCCCCACTCGAAACGTAGACGTGGTGCTCGGTGACGTTCACATGGTCACCCGTAAAGAAGTGACCGTTCATGTCGCGTCCGGCCGAGGCACTCCGCTCGATGTCGATCCTGACCGAATCGGCCTCGGCCGGTGACGGACGAGGCGGTCGGGTGGGTCTCGGTCGCTCGTCATCCGGTCCGGGGGGACTCGTCATGCGCCACCGCCACTACCGGACGGCCCCGAAGCACCGGGCCCGGACTCGAAGGTGTCGCCGGTTCGGATCACCCCCGAGATGTCGCCCCCGGCGGAGACCGACCTGGACTCGTCGATGCTGAACGACCCGGGCGGCAGCGGCTTCGACCGCTCGTTCCGGTCACGTCGCGCCTGACGAGCGGGCCGCCCGCGGGCGTCCACGTAGTGGTCGCCGGTCTCCACGTCCGCCCGAAGATTCCCCGCCGCGTGCACCGAACGGTCACGCGTCACGATCACGGTGGACGGCGTGGCCGGAGCCCCCACGGGCGACGGCGACCCGGTCGGGCTCGGGGGCGGCGCGGTCGACCGTAGCAAGGCCTGGACCGACACCCCCAGCGCGGCGATCCCTGCCAGAGCCCCCACCACGGAAGCGACCCGGTCCGCCGTGTCCAGGTCGACCACCACTGCGACGACCACCAGGACAGCCGCTGCCAGTGACCCGACGACCGCCCCTACCCATGCCAACACCCTGCCGAGAACTGTCATTCGGACATCATGGCTCGACATCGACGGAATTTGAATCTGACCTACATCCATACAGGTCAGCTCATTTGACTGGCCGTCTGACCAGGATGGGCACTGCTCGGACCCGCCGACCCGAAACCGCTCGGGGCAGCGCGAGAGAGGGAAGAGCCGGGCCCGCCCGCGCATACGCCGTCCGGCCCAGCGCTGGGCCGGACGGGGTATGTGATCCGGGTCATTCGGGGTGGGCGGGAACCCGGCGGGGTGGGGGCACGACTGGTGGGGCGTGAGTGGGATGTCGCCGGGTGCCCGGCCGTTGAGTGTGCTCGCGGGGTTCGCCCTGCTGCTGGTAGTGGTGTTCGTCGTGGCGTTCGCGGTGGGGCGCGG
>NZ_JZWY01000672.1:0-425 GCF_000966955.1 Streptomyces sp. NRRL S-495 | reverse complement strand
GTGGGGCGCGGCGCCGGGCCGGTGACGCCCGGGCTGACGCCCGGTGGCGGAGGCGGCGCGAAGCCCGGAATGGGGCACGACATGGGGGCGGCCCGGTGAGGGCGGCCGCGGAGTCCGAGGCGCTGGTGTCCACCGACCTGGCGGTCGGCGGGATGACCTGCGCGGCCTGTGTGAGCCGGGTGGAGAAGCGGCTGGCCAGGATCGAGGGTGTGAGCGCCGGGGTGAACCTCGCCACCGGGCGGGCCCGGGTGCTGCATCCGGCCGGGGTGGGTCTGGAGGAGCTGGTCGCGGCGGTCGAACGGGCCGGCTACACCGCCGAGTTGGCGCCGGAGGGGGTGCCGTCCGGCGGACCGGCGGCGGAGGAGGCCGGGGAGCGGTGGCGGCTGCTGGTGATGGCGCTGCTGGCGGTGCCCGTGCTGGTGCTG